>DASVTJ010000021.1:0-17160 GCA_036387635.1 Duganella sp. | reverse complement strand
CTGGCCACGTCGGCCGTCTCGGTCGGCTGGTCCGGCTACTTCCAGTCGCTGATTTCCGGCTTCGGCCTGCAATTGCCGACCGTGCTCACGGCCGCGCCCGGCGCCCTGCCCGGCGTCACCACCTATATCAACCTGCCGGCGCTGATCATCATGCTGATCCTGACCGCGATGCTGAGCTGGGGCGTGCGCGAATCGGCGCGCCTGAACAACATCATGGTCGCCATCAAGGTCGGCGTGGTGCTGCTGTTCATCGCGGTCGGCTCGCGCCACGTGCAGCCGGCCAACTGGCAGCCGTTCATGCCATACGGCTACAACGGTATGCTCAGCGCCGCCGCGCTGGTGTTCTTCGCCTTCATCGGCTTCGACGCGGTGACTTCCGCTGCCGAAGAGGTCAAGCGCCCCGAGCGCGACCTGCCGATCGGCATCATCGGCTCGCTGGCCGTTTGCACGATTCTGTATGTGATCGTCTCGGCGATCATGACCGGCATCGTGCCTTATCAGCAATTCCTCGGCGTCGACCATCCAGTCTCGCTGGCCCTCAAGTACGCCGGTGAAAACTGGGTCGCCGGTTTCGTCGACCTCGGCGCGATCCTCGGTATGACCACCGTGATCCTGGTGATGGCCTACGGCCAGACCCGCGTGATCTACGCCATGTCGCGCGATGGCCTGCTGCCGAAACGCCTTTCGACCGTGCATCCGCGCTTCCACACGCCGTTTTTCGCCACCTGGCTGGTGGGCATCGTGTTCGGCCTGATCGCCGCCGTGGTGCCGCTGAACATCCTGACCGAATTGATCAACATCGGCACCTTGGCCGCGTTCAGTCTGGTGTCGATCGCCGTGATCATCCTGCGCAAGAAGCGTCCCGACCTCAAGCGGGCGTTCCGTTGCCCCGGCGTGCCGGTGATTCCGGCGCTGGCCGTGATCTTCTGCGTCATGCTGATGACCTACCTGAGCTGGCATACCTGGGTCGCCTTTATCATCTGGATGGCGCTCGGCCTGGTGATTTACTTCACCTATGCCCGCAAGCATTCGGAAATGAATTAATCAGCTGAAAAAAATCCGGCGCGGCCGCACAGGCCGCACCGGATCATCCCGCCTTACTTCCCATCCTGGTCCCCGCCTTTAGTTCACCGTCAGTTTCCCCGTCCCCGCATTGCCCAGCACCGACGCCTTCACCGCCGTCGCAGCCAATGGCGAGAAGCTGTACGGCACCGTCCAGCCGACCGCGTTGCTGAAGCTGCACGCGCCGGCCACGTTCAACGCGTTGCCATTCAACAACGAGCCAGAATCGATAATCGCCCCGGTCATGCTCGCTGAGCCCGGATTCTTGACGATGTCCTGGCAGCTGCTGGCGCCGGCGATCTCGAACGCGTTGTTGGTGGAAATCACCTTGGCCTTGTAGGCGACGCCAATGCTGTACTGATGCTTGTACACCGGATGGCTGCGCGAACCCTCGAAGTAATTGTTGTACACGTGAACCTTACCGAAGCGGACGCGCGGCGCCCGGTCGCTGACGTTCAGGTAGTGGTTGTTGTTGAAAGTGACGGTCAAGTGGCCGTCGTCGGTGGTTCGGCTGTCGGACGAGCCGACCAGGTTGTTTTTATCGTGCAGCTCGAAACGGTTGTTCGACACCGTCACATAGTCCGACGCGTTTTTCACGTCCAGCGCGCCGTCATGGCATTGCTTGATCATGCCGTTCTCGATCGGCAACTGGTCGTCGGTCTTCGGCGCGTCGGTGAACACATTGTGGTCGACCCAGACGTTGGTCGACGCCAAAATCGTGATGCCGTCGTATTCCGAATTCCAGTTACCGTTGGCGCCGTCCTCCGGGTCCCACAGCGGATACTTGTCGCAAGGCAGGCTAATGTTCAGGTTGCGCACGATGACGTTCTTTTTGCCGTTGATCACCAAGTTGGCGTTGACCAGTTTGGCGTCGCTGCCGACGCCGATCAGCGTGGTGTTGCTGCCCAGCTTGATCTGCAGGCGCGCGGCCTGGTCGTCCTTGCTGGTGTAGGCGCCGCCGTTGTCCGACGAGGTCGGGTCGATGGTGCCGTACAGCTTGATGATCTTCGGATTGTCGCCCTGCGCCTTGATCGCCGCCATCAGCTGCGATGCGGAGCTGACCTTGTAGATCGCCGTGGCGGGCGCGGCCGCGCCGCCGGTGGTGCCGCCATTGGTGCCCGCCCAGCCTGCGGCCGGCGCCGACTGATAGGTCGCATCGCCCGGCGTCGGGGTTGGCGTAGGCGTGGGCGTGGGTGTCGGGGTAGGAGTTGGAGTTGGAGTTGGAGTCGGTGTCGGAGTTGGCGTTGACGACAGCGGTCCCACCGCGCACTTCTCGCTGACGCCGGCATTTGGATCGGCGCCAAAGGTCGCGATGGTGCAAGCGACATCGCCCGAGAGGGCCTTGACCACCCACTTATCCTTCAAACCGAACGACACTTGCCGGCTGCTGGCGCCGGCCTTGCACGTGCCGCCCTCGTCGGCGCACTTCGAAAAACCAACAGGCCAGTCGGCGGCGGAAGCGCTGGTCGAGAACAACGCCGCGAGCGCGGCGCACAGTACGGAATATTTTGGTGCCATGATTTGTCTCCATAATGGGTAAGGTGCTGGCCTCAAACGGGCCCCTTGGTATCCGCGCGGGCAAGCCACGGACGTGGCGCGTCCACGCTGTCAACCGATAACGTGCAGTTTGCTAATGCAACAGAACCGCGCCCGGGGTCAATCTCGGCGCCACCGTGGGATGGGAGGCACGCCCGGGAACGACTGGGCGTGCCGACATACGAGGAAATTGTTAGTTCACGGTCAACTTGCCGGTGCCCGCGTTGCCCGTCACCGACGCCTTGACCGCCGATGCCGCCAGCGGTGAGAAGCTGTACGGCACGCTCCAGCCGACCGCATTGCTCAACTTGCACGAACCGGCCAGGTTCAGCGCGCCACCGTTCAGCAGCGAGCCGGCATCGATGATCGCGCCCGGTCCGCTGGACGTGCCATAGTGCTTGACGACATCCGGGCAGCTGCTGGCGCCCGAAATCTCGAACGCATTGTTAGTGGAAATGATCTTGGCCTTGTAGCCGGCGCCGATGCTGTACTGGTGCTTGTAGACCGGGTGGCTGCGCGAACCCTGGAAGTAGTTGTTGTAGATGTGGACCTTGCCATAGCGCACACGCGGCGCGCGCTCGGCCACGTTCAGATAATGGTTGTTGTTGAAGGTGACCGTCAGGTGGCCTTCGTCGCCGGTCTTGCTGTCGCTCGACCCGATCAGGTTGTTTTTCTCGTGCAGCTCGAAGCGGTTGTTCGACACGGTGACGTAGTCCGACGCGTCCTTGACGTCCAGCGCGCCGTCGTGGCACTGCTTGATCTTGCCGTTTTCAATCGGCAGCTTGTCATCGGTCTTCGGCGCGTCGGTGAAGACGTTGTGGTCGATCCAAACGTTGGTCGATTTCAGGATGGTGACGCCGTCGTATTCCGAGTTCCAGTTGCCGCTGCTGCCATCGGTCGGGTCCCATACAGGATACTGGTCGCACGGCAGGCTGATGTTCAGGTTGCGCACGATGACGTTTTTCTTGCCGCTGATGACCAGGTTGGCATTGACCAGCTTGGTGTCGCCGCCCATGCCGATGATCGTGGTGTTGCTGCCGACGCTGATTTGCAGCCGCGCCTTCTGATCGGCTGCGCTGGTGTACGGCCCGCCGCTGCCGGCGGCCGTTGGATCGATCGTGCCGTACAGCTTGATGATTTTCGGGTTGTCCCCATGACGCTTGAGTGCCTCCACCAGTTGCGCGGCGGAGTTGACCTTGTAGATCGCATTCGTCGGGGCGGCCGCGCCGCCGCTGGTGCCGCCGTTGGTGCCGGCCCAGCCGGAGCCCGGGGCCTTGTCGGTTGATGCGTCGGCAAAAGCGCTGGTTGAAAATACCGCGGCGAGGGCCGCGCAGACGAGTGAAAATTTTGGTGCCTTTGGTGCCATGTGTCTCTCCGATAGGTCGTGTTATGGGCCTGTTGACAGGCCGCTTATGTCATTCCTGGCAATACAGGAATGCGAATTAAGACTAGCAGGCAAAAGTTCACAATTCTCCACGCAACGAAATAATCAGATCATTGATTATTGATAAAGTCATCGGATATCGTATGAGTGTCTTGGAGTGCCCAGCTAGTACCGTTTAGTTATTTGGTGGGAACGAGTTGCCCGCAAACGTCGCGACGCCCTACTTGTAAGTCGTTGATTAAAAAGGTTTCGCGACGTGGGCAGGGCCGCGCGAACTGCATGGGAGGCAAGGCCCACGGGACGAGCCAGTTGACTATAGCCTTTTGGGAAAGAGAATAAAGCATCATGCAAGTCAAGGTTGATGGTGGTTGTTTTTTTGTGAACTGTGACTTGCATCATAAAATACACGACCGGAAGTAACAAGTTAAATTACTAAAAATCCCAGTTCACGTAAAAAACCGGCCGCCTGTCCATGCGAGATCACCGCGCCTTTGAACATGCCGGCGTCGGCCAGCTTCACGCCCTCGATATCGGTGCCGCGCAGGTCGGCGCCCTGGAACTTGGCCAGTTTGAGCACCGCGTTGCGCAAGCTGCCGCCTTCGAACACGGCGTCGCGGAAGTCGCAGCCGGCCAGATAGGCATCTGACAAGTCGAGCTGCTTCAGCGTCGCCTTGCGGAACGAAAATCCCCGCAGATCCGCGCCGACCAGCAGACTCTCCTCGAAATGGATGCCCAAGTGGGCGACCTCCTCGAACGAGGCGCCGGTCAGCTTGCAGCCACGGAACGATGCCGACGCCAGCTTGGCGCGGCGCCACTTGGTGTTGTTCAGGTCGCAACCCTCGAAGCGGGCGTCGACGGCGTCGGCCGATTCAAAATCGGCGCCGCCGGCCCGGCAACGCAGCCAGACGGTGCGCCCCAGTTTGCAGGCGAACAGCGTGGCGCCGAGAAAAGTGCAGCGCTCGAAGGTGCAGCCTTGCAGGTCGAGCCGAGACAGGTCGACGTCGTCGAAGGTGCAGCCCTCGAAGGCGCGCACCGATTGCGCCAGATGTTGTTCAAGCCCTGCCCTGTCGAGCGTCAAGCTGGAAATCGTAGCGGAAACCATAGAGTTGTTATGTACCATCAGCCAGAAACCTTCTGAGTATGGAAGGGGGACGGATGGCGAACGCACACCAAAACGCCTCCCCCAACCGTTGAAAACAGTTAAGATCAGCGCCGTGGGTCCGCAGGAAGCGGGAGCATGCCCAGACAGGCACTTACCAGTGTACCAACCGGTTAGCTCATTTTCGACTGGCCGTTATTTTATCAGAAACCATTGCATGAAACGTGACATCGACATCATCCGCCAACTCGACGGCACCGAGGACGCCGAGGACACCATTAAGCGCGCGCGGCTGCGCACCATGCAGGCGGTCGCGCTGGGCTTGCTGGTGCTGGCCGCGCTGCTGTTCGCGCTGGCGCGCTCCCAGCTCGGCGGCCATCCAGCCTGGGGCTATCTGGAAGCGTTCTCCGAAGCGGCCATGGTCGGCGCCATCGCCGACTGGTTCGCCGTGACGGCGCTGTTCCGCCACCCGCTGGGCATTCCGCTGTGGCACACCGCCATCATCCCCAACAGCAAGGACAGCATCGGCAAAAGCCTCGGCAACTTCGTCGAGAACCATTTCATCACCGAGGAAGGCATCGCCCAGCGCATCCGCCAGGTCGACATCGCCGGGCGCGCCGGCCTGTACATGCAAACCCACGCCGAGCAACTGAGCCAGTGGGTCGGCCCGGCGCTGGAAAAACTGATGCAGATGGCCGACCACGACAAGATCCGCCGCGCGCTGCGCGAGGTGGCCACGCGCGAACTCGCCCGCGTCGATCTGTCGGCGCTGGCCGGCGACTGTGTCGAGGCGCTGGTCGCCGAAGACCAGCCGCAGCAATGGCTCGACATGGCGCTCGAGCAGCTGGTGGTTTATCTCGACGAGCCGGCTAACCACCCGGCCATCGAGGCGATGGTGCAAAGCGCCGTCAACACGGAAAGCTCGGTACTTAAATATGCACTGAGCAAGGCGATGCCGCGCATCATCCGCTCGACGACCGAGAAAGTGGCGGCGATGCAGCTGGACCGCCAGCACGAGCTGCGCCAGCGGCTCGGCGCGTGGATCGCCAACAGCGCGCTGCGCTTCAAGGGCGATCCGTCCTGGCAGCAGTCGATCAACCGCTACCAGCAACAGGCGCTCACCAGCGACACGGTCCAGCACATGCTCGACGGCCTGTGGGATACCTTGCGCGCACGGCTGCTGGCCGACCTGCGCAGCGAGACGCCGACGATTCCGGCCGGCGCCCAGCGCCTGGTCGAGAACGCGGGCAAGCTGCTCACCGACAACCCGGCCGTGCGCGACAGCCTGAACCGCGCGATCGAGGCCGCCAGCGCGCAGCTGGTCAAAAAGTACCGCGGCGAGGTGGGCCGGTTCATCGAGGCGCAACTGGCCACCTGGACCAAGGACGAGATGAGCGACCGCATCGAGTTGTCGATCGGGCGCGATTTGCAGTTCATCCGCATCAACGGCACATTGGTCGGCGGCCTGGTCGGGGTGCTGATCCATTTCATCGTCACGACGCTTTAGGGCTCGCTTAAATGATCACATGCTTTGACATCGGCGGCGACGTCATCAAATCCACCACGGCTGGCGCGGACGGCCGCATCGGCGGCGCGTGGCTGGGTCGCGCCGGATCCGCGAAACGTCATGACTGACGCCAACGCGTCCGTTGGCCTTGTGGCCCCTGGCGCGCGGGGGCCAGTCATGACGCTGGAAGTCTGCGTCGACAACGTCGAAGGCCTGTCGGCGGCGATCGCCGGCGGCGCCGATCGGATCGAACTGTGCGCCGCGCTGGAAGTGGGCGGCCTGACGCCGACCTCCGGCCTGCTGGACGTCGCGGCGGCCAGTCCCTTGCCGGTGGTGGCGATGATCCGTCCGCGCGGCGGCGACTTCTGTTTCGACGACCTCGAGATCCAGCTGATGCTCAATGATATCGACGCCGTCGCCGCCATCGGCCTGCAAGGCGTGGTGCTGGGCGCGTCGCTGCGCAACGGTGAATTGGACCACCAGACACTGGAGCGGCTGGTGCGGCGCGCGCGCGGCCACGGCCTCGAGTGCACGCTGCACCGGGCGATCGACCTGTGTCCGGACCAGGCGCGCGCCACGCGGCTGGCCATCGAACTGGGGTTCGCGCGCATCCTCACATCGGGCGGCGCGCCGGCTGCGCTGCAAGGGCTGGCCGGATTGCAGCGCTGCTTCGACGCCGCCGGCGATCGCATCACCATCATGCCCGGAGCCGGCATCAGCGCGGAGAATGTCGGCCGGCTGCTCGACAAGCTGCCGGTGCGCGAAGTGCACGCCTCCTGTTCGGCGCCGGTGGCCGCCGGCGCGCCGCCGCTGCGGTCCTTCGGCTTCGACACCGGGGCGCGGCGCCAGACCAGCGGCGCCAAGGTCGCCGCGCTCAAGGCGGCGCTGCGCTAACGTCGCCGCTGCCGGCACTCCGATCACAGCGCTTGACGTTCGACCCCGCGCTTCCCGCGCCCTGCCTTCCCGCCACACCTGTGACGCGGGCGCCCGTTGATTCGCGTACGTGTGTCCCACCTCACAGACAGGCCGTTCACTTATACTTAGTGTGACAGCAGGAGAGTGGCTGTCAATGAACAAGTATTGCAAACAACAACATAAACGAAACATCACGCGGCCCCGCCGCACGAGGGAGTGCGCGTGAACACCAACCACTGGTTCCTGCTGGTCGGCTGCCTGATGCTGGCGCGCGGCCTTGCCGCGACCACGATTTCCAGATCGCCATTCACCTCGGCGATGGTCTACCTGGGCTTCGGCATCCTGCTCGGCCCCACCGTGTTCAACATCCTGGACTTCGACCCGAAGCTGCAATCGGGTCTGCTGGAAGTGCTGACCGAAATCGCCGTGCTGATCTCGCTGTTTTCCGCCGGGATCAAAATGCCGGTGCCGTTCAAGCTGCGCCACTGGGACGCGCCGCTCAGGCTGGCCTGGGTGTCGATGACGCTGACGGTGGCGATGGTGGCGGCCTTTAGTTTCTTCGTCCTCGGCCTGCCGCTGGGCGCCGGCATCCTGCTCGGCGGCATATTGGCGCCGACCGATCCGGTGCTGGCGACCGACGTCCAGGTCCGCCACGCCGGCGACAAGGACGAGCTGCGCTTCACGCTGACCTGCGAGGCCGGCATGAACGACGGCAGCGCTTTTCCGTTCGTCTTTCTCGGCCTGGCGATGCTGGGCGTGGGCGACCCCACCGGCGCCTACCACTGGCGCTGGTTCCTGGTCGACGTGGTGTGGGCCTCGGGCGCGGCGATCGCCATCGGCTACCTGGGCGGCGCGCTGATCGCGCGGCTGGGCTGGCGCTTGCGCATCATCCAGCCGAAACACGAGATCATGGACGATCTTGTGGGGCTGGGATTGATCGCGGTGGTCTATGCCGTCACGAGCCTTCTCCACGCGTGGGGCTTCCTGGCGGTGTTCTTCGCCGCCGTGGCGCTGCGCCAGACCGAGTTGACGCTGGCCGGCGCGCCGAAGGACCGGCAAGGCTTGCTGGAACAGGACGTGGCCAAATCGGCGGTTGCAAAAACCAGCGAAACGCACGAAGTACCGATGACCGTCAGCACGGAGTCGCTGGTGTTCAAGGAGCACCTGGAGCGCTTGTCCGAGCTGACGCTGGTGCTGCTGCTGGGCGGGATGATCTCGCTACACGACATGGACTGGGAGGCGCTATGGGTTGCGATCTTCCTGTTCTTTATCGCGCGGCCGGGCAGCGTGTTCATTGGACTGGCCGGCAGCGAGACCAGCATGCGCCTGCGCTCGATGACGGCATGGTTCGGCGTGCGCGGCATCGGCTCGATCTACTATCTGATGTACGCGATCGAACACGGATTGCCGCCGGACCTGGCGGCACAACTTACGCACATCGCGCTGTTCGTCATCATGCTGTCGATCCTGGTGCACGGCTTGAGCGTCAAGCCGCTGATGGAAACCGTCTGGAGCCGGCGCTAGCCGTCCCGGCGCACGCGCTTAAATTCCTTCGAGGCTGAGCGCGCGCACCGCGCCGCGCAGCAGCGCGTGCAACCTGGTGCGCTCCACGTCGTCGAGGTCCGGGAACATCTGCATTTCCACCTCGCGCACCTTGCCGTCGCACTGCGCCAGGATCGCGTGGCCCGCCCCGGTCAGCTGGATCTGGATGATGCGCCCGTGCGACGGGTCGGGCGTGCGCTCGATCCACCCCTTCAATTCCATCGACTTCACCATCTCGTTGGCCGACTGCGGCGACACCATCGTGCGTACCGCCAGCTGCGCGTTCGACAGCGCGCCCTGCGCCCGAAACACCGACAGCGCCGTGTACTGCGGCACCGTCACGCCGGCCGGCGCGCAGCAATCGCGCAGGCGCTTGCCCAGCACGTGGTCGAGCCGCCCCACAAGATAGGCCAGGCCCAGGGGTTTCGTGCTATCGGATAAATCTGCTTTGACCATAAAAATAATCTTGTAAAACAAAAGAGGTGGGTATAGTATAAGTTGCATATCAGGTAGCCTGATACTAAGCACTGCAAAAAACTACCGAATCCGCTCACAAAAGGAGACACATTGTATGTCCAAATATGAAGCCCGCTGGGAAACCGTGAAGGTCGATGTGGAAAAAGGCATCGGCTGGATCACCTTGAACCGCCCGGACAAGCGCAACGCCATGAGCCCGACCATGAACCGGGAAATGATCGACGTGCTCGAGACGCTGGAGCTGGACGAGGAAGCCCAGGTCATCGTGCTGACCGGCGCCGGCGACGCCTGGACCGCCGGCATGGACCTCAAGGAGTACTTCCGCGAGAACGACGGCAAGCCGGAGATTTTCCAGGAACGCCTGCGGCGCGACTGCTCGCAGTGGCAATGGAAGCTGCTGCGCATGTACAGCAAGCCGACCATCGCCATGGTCAACGGCTGGTGCTTCGGCGGCGCCTTCTCGCCGCTGGTGGCCTGCGACCTGGCCATCGCCGCCGACGAAGCGGTGTTCGGCCTGTCCGAGATCAACTGGGGCATCCCGCCCGGCAACCTGGTCAGCAAAGCGGTGGCCGACACCATGGGACACCGCCAGGCGCTGCACTACATCATGACCGGCGACACCTTCACCGGCCAGGAAGCGGCGGCCATGGGCTTGATCAACAAGAGCGTGCCGCGCGCCCAGTTGCGCGACGAAGTGGTGGCCCTGGCCGAGAAGCTGCTGGCCAAGGCGCCGACCGTGCTGCGCATCGCCAAGAACGGCTTCAAGCGCTGCCGCGAACTCAATTGGGACCAGAACGAGGACTACCTGTACGCCAAGGTCGACCAGTCCAACTACCGCGACCCGGAAAAAGGCCGCGCGCAGGGACTCAAGCAGTTCCTCGACGATAAGACCATCAAGCCCGGTCTGCAAACGTTCAAACGCGGCTAAACTCTACAATAAAAAAACAGGAGACAACCATGTTTGAAACCGATCTGCTGATCGGCGGCCAAGGGGCCGCCGCCCAGGACAAAGCCACCTTCGAGCGGCGCAACCCCGCCAGCGGCGAAGTAGTCACCCGCGCCGCCGCCGCGCAACTGGCCGATGTCGACAAGGCCGTCAAGGCCGCGCACGATGCGTTCCCGGCATGGTCGGCGATGGCGCCCGGCGCCCGCCGTGCCCTGCTGCTGAAGGCCGCCGACACCATGGAAAAGTACCGCGCCGAATTCGTCGCGCGCGGCGTCGCCGAAGCGGGCGGCAGCCCGGTGTGGTATCAGTTCAACGTGACGCTGGCGGCCAACATGCTGCGCGAGGCGGCGTCGATGACGACCCAGATCAGCGGCGAAGTGATTCCGTCGGACGTACCCGGCTCGATGGCGATGGGCATGCGCCAGGCGTGCGGCGTGGTGGTCGGCCTGGCGCCGTGGAACGCGCCGGTCATCCTTGGCACCCGCGCCATCGCCATGCCGCTCGCCTGCGGCAACACCGTGATTTTAAAAGCGTCGGAACTCTGTCCCGCGCTGCATCGTTTGATCGGCACCGTGTTCGAGGAAGCCGGCTTCGCGCCCGGCGTGGTCAACGTCCTGTCCAACGCGCCGCAGGACGCGCCGGCGGTGGTGGAACGTTTGATCGCCGCGCCGGCCGTTCGCCGCGTCAACTTCACCGGCTCGACCAATGTCGGCCGCATCATCGCAAAACACTGCGCCCAGCATCTCAAACCGGTGCTGCTGGAACTGGGCGGCAAGAACCCGCTGCTGGTGCTGGACGATGCGGACCTCGACGCGGCGGTCGAAGCGGCCGCTTTCAGCGCCTTCTTCAACCAGGGCCAGATCTGCATGTCGGCCGACCGCATTTTGGTCGACAACAAGGTGGCGCCGGCCTTTTTGGAAAAGCTGGCCGCCAAAACCGCCACGCTCAAGGCGGCGCAAGCGGACGCCCCGCTGTCCGGCATGATCGACCCGTCGGCGACGGCCCGCGTCGCCGACATGCTGCGCGACGCCCGCGAACGCGGCGCCCGCGTAACGCAAAGTTCCGACCAGGTGGTCGGTAACATCATGCAGCCGGCCATCGTCGACGGCGTGACGCCGGAGATGAAAGTGTACCAAGAGGAGTCGTTCGGCCCGATCGTCTCGGTCCTGCGTTTCGACACCGACGAGCAAGCCATCGCGCTGGCAAACGACAGCGAGTACGGCCTGTCGTCGGCGGTCTTCAGCCGCGATCTCGGGCGCGCGATGGCGGTTGCGCGCCGCATCGAATCGGGCATCTGCCACATCAACGGACCGACGGTGCACGACGAGGCGCAGATGCCGTTCGGCGGCGTCAAAGGCAGCGGTTACGGGCGCTTCGGCGGCAAGGCGGCCATCGCCGAGTTCACCGAGCTACGCTGGATCACCATCCAGACCACGCCGCGCCACTACCCCATCTGACAGGAGCTCCGCATGAATCAAGCATCGATTGCGGAGCGGTTCGGCGGCACGGCCAGGCGGCGCCCGGTCAAACTGGGCAACCCGGAGATCGCCGTCTATCGGACCGATGGACTGTGGCACGTGGACGCCGTCACGCCGCTCGACCCCTTCCCGCCCCGCTTCACCGACCGCCTGGAATCCGGCGCGGCCGCCCACCCGGACCGCACGCTGATCGCGCGCCGCCGCAATACCGAACATGGGGACGGCGGCGGCGAATGGCACCGCATCTCGTACGCCGAGATGCTGGAGCGCGCGCGCCGCATCGGCCAGTCCCTGCTCGAACTCGGCCTGTCGGCCGAACGTCCGCTGGTGATCTTGTCCGGCAACGACCTGGAACACTTCCAGCTTGCGCTAGGCGCCATGTATGCCGGCATCCCGTACGCGCCGGTCTCGCCGTCCTATTCGCTGGTGGCGACCGACTTCACCAAGCTGTCCGAGATGCTGGCGCAATTGACGCCGGGCGCCGTGTTCGCGTCCGACGGCGCCGCGTTCGGCCGCGCCCTCGCCGCCGTCATGCCCGCCGCCGCCGTCGGCGCCCGGCTGATACTGGCGCATGGCGAAGTCCCCGGCCACGCCGCCACCAGCTTCCAGGCGCTGCTCGAGGCCGCGCCGTCCAGCGTGGAGATGGCGCACGCCGGCGTCGGCGTCGATACCATCGCCAAGTTCCTGTTCACCTCCGGCTCGACCAAAAAGCCGAAAGCCGTCATCACCACGCACGGTATGTTATGCAGCAATCAGCAAATGCTGCTGCAAACCTTCCCGTTCATGGCCGACGAGCCGCCGGTGCTGGTGGACTGGCTGCCGTGGAACCACACCTTCGGCGGCAGCCACAATGTCGGCATCGCGCTGTATAACGGAGGCACCTTGTACCTGGACGACGGCAAGCCGACCCCACGCGACTTCCCGGCCACGTTGCGCAACCTGCGCGAGATCGCGCCGACGATATATTTCAATATCCCCAAGGGCTTCGAGATGCTGACCGACGCCATGAAGACCGACGCCGCGTTGAGCGCCAACTTCTTCTCCCGCGTGAAGCTGTTCCTGTGCGCCGGCGCCGGGTTGTCGCAGGCGGCGTGGGACCGGCTCGACAGCGCCGCCATTGCGACCACCGGCGAATCGGTGCGCATCATCACGGGACTCGGGATGACGGAGACGTCGCCGTCGTGCACCTTCGGCACCGGCAACATCGTCAAGGCCGGCTATGTCGGCGTGCCGGCGCCGGGCTGCAAGGTCAAGCTGGTGCCGGTCGGCGACAAACTGGAAGCGCGTTTCCACGGGCCGCACGTGATGCCCGGCTACTGGCGCGCGCCGGAGCTGACCGCCGCCGCCTTCGACGACGAAGGCTACTACTGCACCGGCGACGCGCTGCGCTTCGCCGATCCGCAACGTCCGGAACTGGGCTTCATGTTCGACGGCCGCATCGCCGAGGACTTCAAGCTCGATACCGGCACTTTCGTCAGCGTCGGCCCGTTGCGCGCCAAGGTGATCAGCGCCGCCGCGCCGTATGTGCTGGACGCGGTGGTCACCGGCATCGACCGCCACGCCATCGGCCTGCTGGTGTTCCCGCGCATGGAACACTGCCAGACGTTGTCCGGCCTGGGCTCCGGCGCCAGCGCCGACGAAGTGCTGGCGAGCGCGCCGGTGCGGGCATGGTTCCAGCGCCTGCTCGATCAGCTCAACGAGGACGCCAGCGGTTCGTCGACGCGGATCGACCGCCTGCTGCTACAAGCGGACCCGCCGTCGATCGATCATCGCGAACTGACCGACAAGGGGTCGATCAACCAGGCGGCCGTGCTGACGCGCCGCGCGGCGATCGTCAACGCGCTGTATGCCGGCACCGATCCACAAATCATCATCGCAGCCTGACTATAAAAACGGAGACAAGCTATGAAAACCAAAAAACTGGCCAGCATCGGCGCGGCCATGGTCGTGGGCGTGGCGGCATTCGGCGCCATGACGATGGCGCAAGCACAAGCTCAGGACACCATCAAGGTCGGCGTCATCGCCGCGCTGACCGGACCTTTCGCCAACACCGGCAAGCCGTTCGAAGATGGTATCAAGACTTACATGCAGCAGCACGGCGCCACCGTGGCCGGCAAAAAGATCGAGATCATCTACCGCGACGACGGCGGCACCAACGCCGACATGTCCAAGCGCGCGGCGCAGGAGCTGATCGCGCGCGACAAGGTCAGCTTCCTGATCGGCTTCTCGCTGACACCGAGCGCGCTGGCCGTGGCGCCGATCGCCACGCAGGCCAGGATCCCGATGATCGTCATGAACGCCGTCACCACCGGCATCACGGCCAAGTCGCCGTACATGCTGCGCACCAGTATGACGATGCAGCAAATGACCGAACCATTCGGCACCTGGACCGCGCAGAACAAGGTCGGCAAGGTCTACACGCTGGTCAGCGACTACAGCACCGGCATCGATGCGGAGGCGCGCTTCGGCAAGGGCTTCACCGCCGGCGGCGGCAAGCTGGTTGGATCGTCGCGCGTGCCGCTGGCCAATCCCGACTACTCGCCGTTCATCCAGCGCATCAAGGATGAAAAGCCGGACGCGCTGTTCTTCTTCGCCCCCGGCGCCGAGGACGGCACGGCGGTGCTCAAAGCCTTCAGCGACAAAGGCCTGGACAAAGCCGGCGTCAAGTTCCTCGGCGTGGGCGACATGACCAGCGATTCGCCGACGCTGGAGGCGTTGGGCGACCGCGCGCTGGGCGCCATCACGGTGCTCAATTATTCGACGGCGCTCGACAACCCGGCCAACAAATCCTTCCTGACGGCCTACGCCGCCGCGCTGCCGAACCGTCCGCCACCGACCTTTGTCACCGTGGCCGCGTACGATACCATGGCCATGCTATACGAAACCGTGCGCAAACTTAACGGCAAGGTGACCGGCGACACCGCGATGAAGGTGTTGACGGGCATGAAGCTCGACAGCCCGCGCGGCCCGATCAGCATCGACCCGGCCTCGCGCGACATCGTGCAGAACATGTACATTCGCGAGGTCAAGAAGGTCAACGGCAAGCTGGTCAATCAGCCGATCGGCACGCTCAAGGATGTGATGCCGAACTAGCATCCCATTTTAATAAACCCCTGCCATCCCGCCCCATCCCGATGCGGCCGTAGAAGCCGCACGGACCGGCGCGTCCATCGCTTTGCAAAATAGTGGGAGATAAATCTGATGAAAAACCGCGACAAAAACCGCGACACCGCCCTGACCGCGCTGCAATTGACGACCATCGCCACGGCGGCGCTGCTGCTGACCGGCTGCGCCGGCGGCGGCGGCGGCGAAATCGACAGCGCCGGCGCGCCGCCCCGCTTGTCGGCCGCCACCGCCGCCACGCTGATCTCGTGCACCGACCTGACGACAAAACTGACGCTGGCCAACACCACCATCACCGGCGCCAACAGCATCGCCGCCGGCGTCTTGACCATCGCCGGCAAGCCGATTCCCGCGCATTGCCAAGTGACCGGCCGCATGTTCGACCGCGTCGGCCCCGTGGACGGCGCGCGCTACGCGATCGGTTTCGAGATGCGCTTGCCGCTGAACTGGAACGGCCGCTTCTTCTACCAGGCCAACGGCGGCCTGGACGGCATCGTGACCCCGGCCACCGGCGCGCCCGGCGGCGGCGGGCCGCTCGACAACGCGCTCAACATGGGCTTCGCCGTGCTCAGTTCCGACGCCGGCCATGGCGCGCCGACGCCGGCGTTCGGCATCGATCCGCAAGCCAGGCTCGACTACGGCTATCAAGCTGTCGGCAAGCTCACGCCCATGGCCAAGAGCCTGATCGACGCCGCGTACGGCAAGCGGCCCGACCGTTCCTACATCGGCGGCTGCTCCAACGGCGGCCGGCACGCGTTCGTGGCCGCCGCCCGCTACGCCGAACAGTACGACGGCTACCTCATCGGCAATCCCGGCTTCCGCTTGCCGCTGGCGGCGATCGCCAACATCGCCGGCGCCAAGGTCTACAACACGCTGGCCAGCACGCCGGGCGACCTGTCGACCGGCTTCACGCAGGCCGAGCGCACCACGGTCGAGAAAGCGGTGTTGGGCAAGTGCGACGCGCTCGACGGCGCCACCGACGGCATGATTCAAAACACCCAGGCGTGCCAGGCGGCGTTCGACCTCGATCGCGACGTGCCCATCTGCACCGCCGCGCGCGACGGCAGTTGCCTGAGTCCGGCACAAAAAACCGCCATTGGCGGCCTGTTCAAAGGCGCGGCCACCAGCACCGGCAACCGGTTCTATGCCAGCTGGCCTTACGACAATGGTCTGTCGACCAGGAACTGGGCCGAATGGAAGTTCAACAGCGCGCTAACGCGCGATCCCGGCGCGGTGGGACTGGTCTGGCAGGCGCCGCCGGAAAACCCGGCGAGCTTCAATGGGCCGAACTTTGCGCTGACGGGCAACATCGACAGCATGCTCGCGCTGGTCGGCGCCACCACCGCCACCTATACCGAAAGCGCGCTGTCGTTCATGCTGCCGCCAAATCCGACCAACCTGGCCACGCTGAAAAACCGTGGCGCCAAAGTGATGGTATATCACGGCACGGCCGATCCGATCTTCTCCAGCGACGACACCACCACATGGTACGAGGGGCTGCGCGGAGCCAACGGCGGCGACGCCTCCAACTTCGCGCGCTTTTACCGGGTGCCGGGCATGAACCACTGCGGCAACGGCCCGGCGACCGAACAGTTCGACATGCTGACGCCGCTGGTCAACTGGGTCGAGCGCGGCCAGGCGCCGGACAGCGTCATCGCCAGCGCCCGGGGCGCCGGCAATGCGGCCGGCGCGAATCCCGACGTGCCTGCCAACTGGTCGGCCACCCGCACCCGGCCGCTTTGCCCCTATCCGAAGGCGGCCAAGTACAAGGGCGGCAGCATCGAAGACGCCGCCAGCTTCAGCTGCGAATAAAGAGCTTCGAACAACGCGCTCCAAATAACGCGCTTCGAGCTCGTGGCTTGATTTTCCTCAAACGCCTGCGGCGAGCTGGACAACTATAGTGGGCGCATGACTTGGGAGGTGTCATGCGCATACTAGCGATTCTGTTAATGCTGGCGTTCACGTTGAGCGGCTGCGGCTACAACACGCTGCAGTCGAAGGACGAGCAAATTAAAGCGAGCTGGTCGGAGGTGGTGAACCAGTACCAGCGGCGCGCCGACCTGGTGCCCAACCTGGTCAACACCGTCAAGG
>DASVTJ010000020.1:0-2731 GCA_036387635.1 Duganella sp. | reverse complement strand
CTGTTCGCCTGGTGCGCGGTACGCGGCGACAAACTGACCCTTCCCTGGCGCGCCCAGCGCTGGATGCTGCTGCAAGGCGGCGCCACCTTCGCGCTCAGCTACATCTGCACCTACACGTCCGAGCAATATCTGGTGTCCGGCCTGGTCGCGGTACTGTTCGCGCTGATGGTGTTCTGGAGCCCGATCATCAACCGCGTCGCCTTCGGCACGCCGGTCAGCTGGCGCACCTGGAACGCCGGCGCCATCGCCATCGCCGGCGTGTCGCTGCTGTTCTTCCGCGCGATCGAAGGCGCGTGGACCGACATCATGACCGGCGGCAAAGGCCACTTCCTGCTCGGCCTGGTGCTGGCGTTGACCGCCACCGTCGCCAGCACGGTCGGCAACCTGCTGGTGGTCAAGGTGCGCGTGGAGTCGGCCAACGTGCCGCTGACGATGGCATGGTCGATGCTGTGGGGTAGCCTGATCGTGGCCGCCTGGGTGCTGGTCAGTGGTCAATCGTTCACCCTGTCGAGCGAGCCGAAGTACTGGGCCGGTCTGGTGTATCTGTCGCTGTTCGGCTCGGTGATCGCGTTCGCCGCCTATTTCACGCTGATCCACCGCATCGGTTCGGACAAGGCCGTCTATATCGGCGTCGTCACGCCGGTGATCTCGGTGCTGCTGTCGATCCAGCTCGAGCACTTCCGCCCCGGAGCGCTGGAATGGGCCGGCATGCTATTGTGTCTGGCAAGCGTCGCCTGGGCGCTCAAATCCAATTCACCCGCCATACAAGAAAGTGCAGAAGCAGCCTGATGAACAATTCCGACCTGACCATTCGCCCGGCCGAACCGGCCGACGTCTCCGCCATCTTCGGCATGATCTTCGAGCTGGCCGTGTTTGAAAAACTCGAACACATGGTCGTGGCCAATGAATCGATGCTGCACGAGAGCCTGTTCGGCGACCGCCCCGCCTGCGAGGCGCTGGTCGGCGAGGCCAATGGCGAAGTGGTCACCTTCGCGTTGTTTTTCCATAACTTCTCGACCTTCCTATGCAAGAAGGGCCTGTACCTGGAAGACCTGTACGTCAAGCAATCGTGCCGTGGCAATGGCTACGGCAAGCAAATGCTGGCGGCGCTGGCGCGGCTGGCCGTCGAGCGCGACTGCGGCCGTTTCGAATGGTCGGTGCTGGACTGGAACACCAACGCCATCAAATTCTACGAAGGCATGGGCGCGACGATGATGCCGGACTGGCGCATCTGCCGCGTCACCGGCGAGGCGTTGTCCGAGCTGTCGGCGCAGGCCTAGCGTAAAAAGCAAGGCAAAAAAAATCCCACGACGCGGCAACCGCTCGTGGGAGGAACCCGTTGTCAGTGGGAGGGAGATTGAATCAACGCAGTCACTATAGCCGCCCCTCCCGGGCCCCGCTCGCCGCCTTACAAACCCTTACCCATCTTCAAATCCGCTTACATTTGCTTTACATAAATGAGCAGCTTCTTATTGATGCAGCACAAAGCGCGATGTTTTAATGCCGACAAAATGGTGTGTGATGCCATTTTTGCAGGAGTTCGCCATGAAAAAATTGCCGTCCCTTGCCGTCATTGTCTACAAGGCCTATTTGCGCTCGCGCCTGGACCGTTACACGCGGGCGCTGCAAGTGATCGCCGCCCAGCGCGAGAATGATTTCCAGGCGGAACGGATGCTCAACAAGGAGGCCGGCGCGGTCCGTTCGAAACTCCAGTCGCTGTGACGACGGTCGCTTTCGCTCCAATGGCTTGGGCTACGGACGCTGCGACTGGGCGCGGCCGGTCCAACGTTCCAACAATTCGAACGCCGCCTGCGTCAGCAGCGCCAGCACCGCCGCCGGAATAGCGCCGGCCAGCAGCATGTCGTTGTCATTTAGCGCCAGGCCGATGGTGATGCGTTCGCCGTAGCCGCCGGCGCCGATGAAGGCGGCGATGGTCGCGGTGCCCACGCTCAGCACCGCCGCCGTCTTGACGCCGGCCAGGATCACCGGCAACGCCAGCGGCAGCTCCACCAGCACCATGCGTTGCGACGGCCGCAATCCCAGCGCCAACGCCGCCATGCGCAGCCCTTGCGACACCTGCAGTAGGCCGGTGCAGGTATTGCGCACGATCGGCAGCAGCGCGTAGACCACCAGCGCCACCATCGCCGGCACCGTGCCGATCCGTCCCAGCAAAGGGATCAGCAGCGCCAGCAGGGCCAGCGACGGCACGGTTTGCAGCACGCCGGTCAACCCCAATACCAGCTGCCGCAGACGCGGGAACACCGCCGCCATCACGCCCAGCGGAATGCCGATCGCGCACGCCATCGCCACGGCGAACAGCACCAGCGTCAGATGCTGGCGCGTCAGCGGCCATAAATTCTCGTCGAAGATCTTGGCCAGCAGGCCATCGCGCATGGCCACCGGCTTGGCGGCTCGCTGGCCGCCCTGCCCGGCCGGGACGGTGTTGGCGGCGCCTGCGCCTGCGCCAATACCAGCACTAGCACCAGCACCGGCGCCGGCCGCCGCGCCGCGCGAAGCCAGCCAGTCGCGCGCCACGTGCGCAAAGCTCTTGCCATCGATTTCGGCGGCGGCGTTCATGGCGATCATCTGGTCGGCGCTGATGCGCCCTTGCAGCTGGCCGATCGCCTTCCACGCGGCGGGAAAGCGCTGCGCCGCGTCGAGCCGGTACAGCAGCACCGCGTCGTAGCGCGGGAAGTAGGCGCGGTCGTCGTCCAGCACGCGCAGTCCGTAC
>DASVTJ010000019.1:0-1511 GCA_036387635.1 Duganella sp. | reverse complement strand
AGCTCGTGCAGGCCGAACTCGTGCTGCATCACCTGCAGCTCTTCGGGCTCGGCGTCGCGCAACGCGACCCAGACGAACGTCTCGGGCTGCTCCATATAATCACTGATTTCCTCGACCGGAATATCGTCGAGCTTTTGGCCGTCCTGGTAGGCCACACAATTAATCAACATACGTAATCCATAAAAAAAAAGCCCCTGGCCTTGTCAGCCAAGAGCTTACCTGAAACCCGGCACGGAGATCAGTCGTCTTTGGCGCCGTCGATGCCGAGCTCGGCGATCTTTCGCGTGATCGTGTTGCGGCCGATGCCCAGGCGCACGGCGGCATCGTTCTTGCGACCGTGCGTGTGCTTGAGCGCGGTACGGATCAGCGCCGATTCGAATTGCCGACCCAGCACCGCCATCACCTCCTGCTGGCCGCCGCTGAGCATCGAGGCGGCCTGCGCCTCCAGCAAGCCAAGCCAAGCGTCCGGCGAACCGGACACCGCCTGCGCGCCGCCCGCGTCGGCCGCCGCCACCGGCATCACCGTGCCGTGGTGTTGGACCGCGCCGTAGCTGTCGGCCGGCGCCGCCAGTCCAACGCCGGGCGCGCCGCCCACCGCGCCGCCGCCCTGCTCCTGCGTCAGCTCCAGCGGCAAGTCCTTCACCTCCACCGTCTGCCCCGGCGCCATCACCGTGATCCAGTTGCACAAATTCTCCAGCTGGCGAACGTTGCCCGGCAAATCCAGGCCGCTGATGAACTGCACGGTGGCGTCGCTCATGCGCTTGGCTTCAACGCCGAGCTGCTTGGCGCTTTGCACCAGGAAGTGACGCACCAAAATAGGGATGTCCTCGCGCCGCTCCCTCAAACTGGGCAGGCGCAGCCGGATCACGTTCAGGCGGTGGTACAAGTCCTCGCGGAACAGGCCTTCGCGCACGCGCTGCTCCAGATTCTGGTGCGTGGCGGTGATCACGCGCACGTTGGCCTTGATCGGTTGATGCCCGCCGACGCGGTAAAAATGGCCGTCGGACAGCACCCGCAGCAGCCGCGTTTGCAGGTCGAACGGCATGTCGCCGATCTCGTCGAGGAACAAGGTGCCGTTCTCGGCCTGCTCGAAACGGCCGCGCCGCGTCGTTTGCGCGCCGGTGAAGGCGCCGCGCTCGTGGCCGAACAGTTCGGACTCGAGCAAATCCTTCGGGATCGCCGCCGTGTTGAGCGCGATGAACGGCTGCTGCGCGCGCGGGCTGTGCTTGTGCAGCGCGCGCGCCACCAGCTCCTTGCCCGAGCCCGATTCGCCGGTGATCAGCACCGTCACGTTCGATTGCGACAGGCGGCCGATGGCGCGGAACACCTCCTGCATCGCCGGCGCTTGGCCGAGGATCTCGGGCGTTTCCGACGGCCCCGATTCGACGCTGGTCTCGCGCAGGCTCTCGTCGAGCGCGCGGCGGATCAGCTCGACCGCCTTGTCGATGTCGAACGGCTTGGCCAGATACTCGAAGGCGCCGCCCTGGAACGCGGCCACGGCCGAGTCCAGA
>DASVTJ010000018.1:0-2710 GCA_036387635.1 Duganella sp. | reverse complement strand
TTTCTGGCCGTCGACGTTGATGCTCTCGAGGTAGGCGCGGCCGGCGGCGTCCTGCAGGCCGAATGGATTGAGCTGGCCGTTGCGCAGGCCGTCGAGCAGGCCCTGGCCGGTGAAGTAGCCGTTGTCGTAGTAGTTGTCGCGGTTGGATACGCCGATCACCAGACCGGTTTTGTAGTCCCAGCCCTTGACGGTGCCTTCGGCGGTGATGGCCACGCGCTGGTTCAGCTGCACGTCCTTGGTGGCGGCGGCGCCGTAGTCGGCGACGGCCCAGGTGGGGATCAAGGTGGCACCGTTCAGGCCCGACATCGCCGGCACGCCGCCGCTGTTACCCGGATACCATTTGCTGGTCGACGGCAGTTGCGGCTGGACGCCGTTGACGGCCAGCGCGTTGGTCGGATTGCGGGTGGCGATGATGTGCTCTTCGCCGCGCGAGTAGTCGATCGCGATGACATGGTCTTCGCCGATTTTTTTCGAGGCGCGGGCGTAGAACGTGACCTGCTGGTTTTCGTACAGGGCGTTGCCATACTGGCTGTTGTCGATGACGCAGGTGCCGTTACGGCCTGGCAGCGAGTAGGGAGCCACGCAGCCGCTGGCGGCGTACGGATTGCGCGCGGTGCGGTTGGTGGCGGTGGTGAAGTTGGCCGGGGTGGCGTTACCGCCGGTGCCCAGGTTAGGCGCGCGGCCGATGCTGGTCAGCAGTTCAGGTGAACTCAGACTGGCGCGGTCCTTCGCAGCCAGGGCCGAGCGCTTGTGCGCGTCGATCGTGCCCCATACGCTCCAGCCGTCGCGTTCCAGATTGCCCTTGCCCCAGGTCAGGGTGCCGCGCTGCTCTTCGCCGCCGCCGCGACGGCCCACTTCCACGTGCTGCGCGGTCGCTTCCAGGCCTTCATACTGGGTGCGGGTGATGAAGTTGACCACGCCGCCAATGGCGTCGGAGCCGTAGATCGACGAGGCGCCGTCGCGCAGGATCTCGACGCGCGCGATGGCGCTCATTGGAATCACATCGAGGTTGGCGTAGCCGTCGGCGATCGCCTCGTTGGCCAGGCGGCGGCCGTTGAGCAGCACCAGGGTGCGATTCACGCCCAGGCCGCGCAGGTTGATGTTGGTGCCCGAGCCGGCGTTCGACGGCGCCAGCGACGCCGATTGCGGCAGCGCCATCATCATGTCGGCCAGCGTGGTCATGCCCTGCTTGACCAGGTCCTCGGCCTTGAGGGTACTGACGGGCAGCGCCGCCTCGCTGGCGAGGCGCTTGATGCTCGAACCGGTCACTTCGACCCGCTGCATCGCCGGCTCGGCGTTCTGCGCCAGCGCGGCGCTTTGGTTGGCGAGCGTCAGCACGGCCAGGGAAATGGCCGACAACAGCAGCCGTGGTTGTGCGGAACGGTACTGGACCGGTTGCTCGGGCTTGATCATTCTAGTCTCCTTCGTTTTTTGAATAAAGTTATACGCTTTGCCGCGACAGCATTGAACGTGAGTGGAGCACCTCGCGTACTCCGTGCCGTTGAGACGAGGGGCGCTGTGCGGGCACAGTCCGGGGTCGCAAACGGTCAATAACTTGATTACTTTTGTGCGGGCGGCATCAAGGCCACTCCTGCTTTACTACAGGTGCTGCAATTTCTTTAGAATCAACCGCGCGAGAAGGTGCGCGTCACGCGTTCGAGGTGGGCGCGCATGGCCTTGCGGGCGGCCGCCGGATCGTGGGCGGCGATCGCCTCCAAGATGCGGCGGTGGTCCTTCAGCGTCTCCTGGCGCAGTTCCTCGGTCTGGAAGTGTTCCTTGAGCTTGTGCCACAGGCGGCCGCGCTGGTCCCACAGGTAGTCCAGCGATCCGACCAGCGCGCTGTTGCCGGTGGCGCGCGCGATCGCGATATGGAAGTTGCGGTCGGCCTGCTCGTTGCTTGAATAATTGGAGTGGTTCTGTTCCATCTCGACGACCGCCTTGAGGATGGCGTCGATGGCGCCGTCGGTGGCGACGCGCGCGGCGATGGCGGCGATTTCGGATTCGATCAGGCGGCGCGCGGACAGCACCTCGAACGGACCGGGACCGGCTTCCGGCAGGTCGGCGGCGGCGGGCCGCTCGCTGACGTAGACGCCGGAGCCGCCGCGCACTTCGATCACGCCGCCCAGTTCCAGCGCGATCAGCGCTTCGCGCAGCGACGCGCGGCTGACACTGAGTTTGGTGGCCAGGTCGCGCTCGGACGGCAAACGCTCGCCGGGGGCGATGTGCTCGTTGCGGATCAGCTCCTGGATACGGTCCGCCACCAGACGGTACAAGCGTGTCTCCGGTACGGTGCCGTCGTTGGCAGCTAAAGTTCTCTTCAGCATGTTGTTTGTCTCGTGATGTTGTGGTCGTGGCGTTTTTAATCTGGCCATCTGGTCAGGCCATTCTAAGGTGGTCTGACCAAAAGGGCAACGTGGACTAGCCAGATTTATTTTTAGCTGTCATACTAAATTCGCTAGGTAACCGCTTTCCAACCGTGCTTTCACGCTGAAGTTCCGCTAAAAACACGGTAGAATCAGGGCTGTGCCCGTGGAGGTACCCCTGAAACACCAGAACGCCGGCCGGCCAGTATGCAAATTGGTCTGACCAATTCGATGTACCAAAAAACAACGTTAGCCGGGAGAGACTCCCGGAAAGGAAGCCAGAATGATGCCACCGACTAGCGCCGCCACGCCGCGCTACATCCTCATGCACGACAACGACAACGTCG
>DASVTJ010000017.1:0-11986 GCA_036387635.1 Duganella sp. | reverse complement strand
CGATCGCCCGCGCTGCCGCCGTCGGCGGGTTGTTGACAACGTCCCGCTTCGATCATAGTATCCAATTTATGTGCGATTAACAACCTATTGTTCGATAATCGCACATCCAATAAAACAACAGGAGACAGTATGAAAAACAATATCCGTTGCGCCGTGGCGCTTCTGGCGGGCATGGGCGCGTCCGCCGCCATGGCGCAAAGCAGCGTCACCATCTATGGCTTGCTCGACACCGGCCTGGCCCGGGTCACCAACGTCAACGCCGCCGGCGATGCCGTCACCAAGATGCCGTCGCTGACCGGCTCCTTCCCGTCGCGCATCGGCTTTCGCGGCATCGAGGATCTGGGCGGCGGGCTGCAGGTGGTCTTCACGCTGGAATCCGGCCTGGCGATGGACACCGGCACCAGCCAGCAGGGCAACCGCCTGTTCGGGCGCCAGGCTTCGGTTGGCTTAAAGGGCGCGTTCGGCACGGTGACCGTGGGCCGCCAGATCAACATGACCTACATCGCCGGGCTGCGGTCCGACGTGATGGGACCGAACCTGTTCGCGATCGGCAGCATCGATCCGTATCTGCCGAACGCGCGCAGCGACAACGCCATTGGCTATCTGGGTAACTTCAATAACTTCGTGGTGGGCGCCACCTACAGCACCGGGCGCGATACGTCGTCCGCCGGGGGCCCGGCAGCCACCGGCTGCGCCGGCGAAGTGGCCGGCAATTCCAAGGCCTGCCGCCAGATCACCGGCTTGTTCGGCTACGAGGCGCCGGCCTACGGCCTGAATGCCTCCTACGATATCTTGTACGGCAATACCGGCGCCGCCGCCGGCCTGACGAGCAGCGACAACAGCGACAAGCGCGTCACCGTGAACGGCTACTTCAAGGTCGGCGGGGGCAAGATTGGCGCCGGCGTGGTGGACCGCACCACGCGCGCGGCGACCGGACTGACGGAATCGGATCTGTACTTCCTGGGAGTGAGCTATCCGATCACGCCATTCACCACGCTCGATACGCAGGTGGCGCGGCGCGATCTGAAAAACAGCGATTCGGACGCCACGATGCTGGTGGCCCGGTTGACGTACTACTTCTCCAAGCGCACCGCCGTCTACGGCGGCATCGGCCGCATGAAGAACAGCGGCCTGTCGGCGGTCGCGCTGGACGCCGGCGGCACCGTCGGCGTGGGCAAGACGCAGAACGGCGTGATGGCCGGCCTGCGCCACAGCTTCTAGGGCAGCAGGATCGAGAGTTCCTGGGCGCCGCGCAGCAGCACCGGCAGGAACTCCTCTTCCAGCTGTTTGACGCTGACGCGGGCCGCCTGCGCGCCCACGTTCAACGCCGCCAGCACCTGGCCGGACGCGCCGCGCACCGGCACCGCGATCGAACGCAGGCCCAGTTCCAGTTCCTCGTCGTTGATGGCGTATCCGTCCCGGCGCACGCCGGCCAGGATCTCGCGCAGCCGCTTTTGATTGACCACCGTGTTCTCGGTCATCGCGCGCAATTTGGTTTTGGCGAGGTAGCGCTCCAGCTCATCGGGCGGCAGGTACGCCAGCATCACGCGGCCCAGCGAGGTGCAGTAGGCGGGCAAGCGGCTGCCCGTGTTGAGCGCCACGGACATCACGCGCGAGTTGGCGGCGCGGGCCACGTACAGCACCTCGCCGTCGTCGAGCACCGCCAGCGAGCTCGATTCGTTGAGCGTGCGGCTGATGTCGTTCAGGTAGGGCTGGGCCGACACCGTCAATGGCGTCGACGACAGGTAGGAGTAGCCCAGCGTGAGCACCTTCGGACGCAGCGAAAAATTATTCAGCTCGGCGTCCACATAACCGAGTTCGCGCAGCGTGTGCAGGCAGCGGCGCACGGCGGCGCGCGGAATGCCGGTTTTCTGGCTGATGTTGGCGATGGTTTGCGGCTTGCGCGAATCGCTGAAGGCCTGGACCACGGCCAGCCCGCGCGCGAGCGACGTCATGAAACTGGGATCGGTCATCGCGTCGATTTGTTCGGCGATGGTCGGCTCGCGCTCTTCGTCCGGCTCGGCGGCTTTGATTTCGGTGGTGTTGGCTTTAGACATGGCGTGATTTTAATGCAGGCAGTGGATTTAATTGGCGTTTTTTCTTGACCGGGACATGCGCAAGTTCTACACTGGGTGTGCGGTAATCAATCATTAGTTCGATTATCGCACAACGTATCGAGTCAGCGCGGCAGATAAATCAGGCGGCGCGACGAATCACCAAGGCACACTATGATCGACAAAACTTTTGAATCACTGGAGCGCGCCGTCGCCGATATCCATGACGGCGCGACCGTCATGATCGGCGGCTTCGGCAACGCCGGCATGCCGTCGGCGCTGATCGACGCGCTGATCGCGCAGGGCGCGCGCGAACTCACCATCGTCAACAACAACGCCGGCAACGGCGAAACCGGCCTGGCAGCTCTGCTCAAGGCCAAGCGGGTGCGCAAGATCATCTGCTCGTTCCCGCGCCAGGCCGACTCTCAGCATTTCGACGCCCTGTACCGCGCCGGCGAAATTGAACTGGAACTGACGCCGCAGGGTAGCCTGGCCGAGCGTATCCGCGCCGCCGGCGCCGGCATCGGTGGCTTTTACACGCCGACCGGCTATGGCACGCTGCTGGCCGAAGGCAAGGAGACGCGGTTGATCGACGGCCGCCACTACGTGCTGGAGTCGCCGATCCACGCCGACTTCGCGCTGATCAAGGCGTTGCGGGGCGACCGCTGGGGCAATCTGGTGTACCGCAAAACGGCGCGCAATTTCGGCCCGATCATGGCGATGGCGGCCAAAATCGCCATCGCCCAGGTGCAGAAGGTGGTACCGCTGGGCGAACTCGATCCCGAAGTGATCGTCACGCCGGGCATCTTCGTCCAGCGCGTGGTACAGGAGGCGGCATGACAAATCCAGACATAAAGAAGCCCGACATGAACAATCGCTATACGCGCGACCAGATCGCCGCCCGCGTGGCGCAGGATATCGCCGAAGGCGCCTACGTTAATCTCGGTATCGGCCTGCCGACCAAGGTGGCCAATTACCTGCCGTCCGAGCGCGAGGTTTTCCTGCACAGCGAGAACGGCCTGCTGGGCATGGGACCGGCGCCGGCGCCGGGTGAAGAGGACGAAGACTTGATCAACGCCGGCAAGCAGCCTGTCACCTTGCTGACCGGCGGCGCGTTCTTCCACCATGGCGATTCGTTCGCGATGATGCGCGGCGGGCATCTGGACGTCTGCGTGCTGGGCGCCTTCCAGGTGTCGGCGCAGGGCGACCTGGCCAACTGGCATACCGGCGCGCCGGACGCGATACCGGCCGTCGGCGGCGCGATGGACCTCGCGCTCGGCGCCAAGCAGGTGTTCGTGATGATGGACCACCTGACCAAAACCGGCGAGAGCAAAATCGTCGAGCGGTGCACCTATCCGCTGACCGCCGTCGCTTGCGTCAACCGCATCTACACGGATATGGCGGTGCTCGATGTAACGGCGGACGGTTTGTCGGTGCGCGAGATGGCGCCCGGCCTGACTTTCGAAGAACTGCAGACGGCCACCGGCGCCAAGCTGCTGCCGCTGGCGCTTTAAAGGAGAAAAATATGAACGAAGCTTATATTTGCGATGCGGTGCGCACGCCGATCGGCCGTTACGGCGGCGCCTTGAAGGATGTGCGGGCCGACGATCTGGGCGCGGTGCCGCTGCGTGAACTTATCAAGCGCAATCCCGGTGTCCAGTGGGACCAGGTCGACGATGTGCTGTACGGCTGCGCCAACCAGGCCGGCGAGGATAACCGCAACGTGGCGCGCATGTCGGCGCTGCTGGCGGGGCTGCCGGTGCAGGTGCCGGGCACCACCATCAACCGTCTTTGCGGTTCCGGCATGGATGCCGTCGGCACGGCGGCGCGCGCGATCCAGGCGGGCGACGCCTGCCTGATGATCGCCGGCGGCGTCGAATCGATGACGCGAGCGCCGTTCGTCATGGGCAAGGCCGATTCGGCCTTCTCGCGCAACGCCGCGTTGCAGGATACGACGATGGGCTGGCGCTTCGTCAACAAGGCGATGGAGGCGGCGTACGGCGTCGATACGATGCCGGAAACGGCGGAAAACGTCGCCCGCGACTACGACATCAGCCGCGCCGACCAGGATGCGTTCGCGCTGGTGAGCCAGCAGCGCGCCGCGACCGCGATCGCCGAAGGCGTTTTCGCGCGCGAGATCGTGCCGGTGTCCATACCGCAGAGCCGCCGCGCAGCGGGGGCGGGCGATTCAATTATTTTCGCGCAGGACGAGCATCCGCGCGCCACCACGCCGGAGGCCCTGGCCAAATTGAAAGGCGTGGTGCGCGCGGACGGCAGCGTCACGGCGGGCAATGCGTCGGGCATCAACGACGGCGCCTGCGCGCTGCTGATCGCCAGCGGCGACGCGTTGGAAAAGCACGGCCTGAAGCCACTGGCGCGCATCGTCGGCATGGCGACGGCCGGCGTGGCGCCACGCGTGATGGGCATGGGCCCGGTGCCGGCGGTGCAAAAGCTGCTGCGCCAGACCGGCCTGACGCTGGAGCAGATGGATGTGATCGAATTGAACGAAGCCTTCGCCGCGCAGGGACTGGCGGTGCTGCGCGAACTTGGTTTGAGCGATAACGACCCGCGCGTGAACCCCAACGGCGGCTCGATCGCGCTGGGCCATCCGCTGGGCATGAGCGGTGCACGGCTGGTGACCACCGCGACCTACCAGCTGCACCGCACCGGCGGCCGCTACGCGCTGTGCACGATGTGCATCGGCGTGGGGCAGGGCATCGCGATGGTGATCGAGAGGGTGTAGGCCGGTGTGATTTAATGTAGCTAAAAGTGCGGGAGACAAAATGACCAAGCAAAAACAAAACGGCGCCAACGAGCGCCCGACGTATCGACGGAGGTGGCCATGCTAGCGAATCTGGCGGGCGTGCTGTTCGACGGCATCGCCTACGGCAGTCTCCTTTTCCTCATCAGTGTCGGCCTGTCCGTGACGATGGGGATGATGAACTTTATTAATCTGGCCCACGGCGCGTTCGCGATGCTGGGCGGGTATGTCAGCGTGACTGTATTGTCGCGCCTTGGCGTGCCGTTTTTGGCGTCGCTGCCGCTGGCGTTCATCGCATCGGCGCTGGTGGGACTGGTGCTGGAGCGGCTGCTGTATCGCCGGCTGTACAAGGCCAGCCACCTCGATCAGGTGCTGTTTTCGATCGGCCTGACATTCATGTCGGTCGCCGCCGCCACCTACTTCTTCGGACCGACGCAGCAACCGGTCACGCTGCCGGACTGGCTGCGCGGGCAGGTCTCGCTGTTCGGACTCGATGTCGGCGCCTACCGCCTGTTCCTGATCGGGATCGTGGTGCTGGTCACCATCGCGCTTGGACTGCTGATCGAACGCACCCGCTTCGGCGCGCAAATCCGCGCGTCGGTCGACAATCAAACCGCGTCGGCGGGGCTGGGCATCAACGTCAGCCTGGTGTTCAGCCTGACCTTCGCGCTGGGCTCCGGCCTGGCGGGCCTGGGCGGCGGCCTCGGTATCGACGTGCTGGGCCTCGATCCGACCTTCCCGATTAAATACATGGTCTACTTCCTGCTCGTCGTGGCGGTCGGTGGCGCCGGCACCATCAAGGGGCCGCTGCTGGCCGCGCTGATTCTCGGCGTGTTCGATGTCGCCGGCAAATACTACGTGCCGGAAGTGGGCGCCTTTGTCATCTACGCGCTGATGGTGGTGTTGCTGATCGCCTTCCCGGCCGGCCTGGTGCGGAGGAAAGCATGAACGCCTTTTCCGACACCGCGGTGAAACCCGTAGCCGCCGCCCCTGGGAACATCATGACGCCTCTACAAAAACTACAACTGAACGTGCCGAACGACCGCTGGAAGCCGCTGGAGATCGTTTTCTGGCTGCTGCCGGTGATCGCGTACTTCGCCTTCCCCGGCTACCTGGTGTTAATCAGCCAGATCATGATCATCGGCCTGTTCGCGCTGTCGCTGGACTTGATCCTCGGCTACGCCGGTATCGTCTCGCTGGGCCATGCCGCCTTCTTCGGGTTGGGGGCTTACACCGCCGGCCTGCTGGCGGTGCACGGCTGGGGCGAGCCAATCAGCGGCCTGCTGGCCGGCGCGGTGGTGGCGGGCCTGTTCGGCTTTATCACCTCGTTCCTGGTGGTGCGCGGCCAGGATTTGACGCGGCTGATGGTCACGATGGGCATCTGCCTGATGCTGTTCGAGGCGGCCAACAAGGCGTCCTTCATCACCGGCGGCGTCGATGGCCTGTCCGGCATGATGGTCGGTAAGCTGTTCGGCGTGTTCGAATTCGACCTGTATGGCAAGGTGTCGTTCTGGTACAGCTTTGCCGTGCTGTTCATCCTGTTCGTGGTGCTGCGCCGCGTGGTCAAGTCGCCGTTCGGTTTGAGCCTGATCGGCATCCGCGAAGGCGTGCGCCGCATGCCTTCGCTGGGCGTCAACGTCAATCGGCGCCTGATCGCCATCTTCACGGCGGCCGCCGCCATCGCCGGCGTGGCCGGCGCCTTATTGGCGCAAACCACGCAGTTCGTCGGCCTCGACGCGCTGGGCTTTCCGCGCTCGGCCGAACTGCTGATCATGCTGGTGCTGGGCGGGACCGGCCGCCTGTACGGGGCGCTGATCGGCGCGGCCGTGTTCATGGTGGCGCAGGACTATATCGCCGGCCTCAATCCGGCCTACTGGCAGTTCTATATCGGCCTGCTGCTGGTGCTGATCGTGCTGTTCGCGCGCGGCGGCATCCTGGGCGGGCTGGAAAAACTCGCCCGGCGTTTCAAATCTTCCGGTAAGGAGCAGGCATGAGGCAGGACATCAAGGACATCAAGGACATCACGCTGCGCACCGAAAGCCTGGGGAAGCGCTGGGGCGGATTCGTCGCCAACAGCGACATCACGCTGACCTTCGCGCCGGGCGCGCGCCACGCGCTGATCGGTCCTAACGGCGCCGGGAAAACCACCTTCATCAATCTGCTGACCGGCAGCTTCATGCCGACCAGCGGCAAGGTGTATCTGGGCGGCGAGGACATCACCCACTTGCCGCGGCATGAGCGGGTCCATCGCGGCATGACGCGCACCTTCCAGCTCAACACCCTGTTCGCGGGAATGACGGTGCTCGAATCGGTGGCGCTGGCGATCAGCGAGCGGCGCCGCTTGCAGTCGGTTTGGTACAAGACGGTGGCCAATCATCCCGACGTGATCGACGAGGCGATGGCGCTGCTGGCAACGTTGAGGCTGACCGACCAGGCCAACAGCATCACGCGCAGCATGGCTTACGGTAAGCAGCGGCTGGTGGAGATCGCGCTGGCGCTGGCGACCAAGCCGCGCATCCTGCTGCTGGACGAACCGGCCGCCGGCATTCCGTCGGCCGAAAGCAAAGAGCTGTTCGAAGTGCTGACGCAGCTGCCGCGCGACGTGACGGTGCTGTTCATCGAACACGATATGGGACTAGTGTTCCGCTTCGCCGACCGCATTACCGTCATGGTTGGCGGGAAGGTGCTGACCGAGGGTACGCCGGAGGAAATCGCGGCGGACCCGCGCGTAAAGGAAGTCTATCTGGGGGAGGCCGAACATGCGTGAGCTACTGGCGCTCGATAAGGTCACCGCCGGCTACGGCGAGTCCATCGTGCTGGAAGATGTGTCGTTCACGATGAACGAGGGCGACAGCCTGGCGCTGTTGGGACGCAATGGCGTCGGTAAAACCAGCCTGCTGGTGACGTTGATGGGATTGACGCGGCTGCACCGTGGCGGCATCCGCTGGGATGGCAACGACATCGCGCGCATGCCGACCCACAAGCGCTCGCGTTCGGGGTTGGGCTGGGTGCCGCAGGAACGCCACATGTTTCCCTCGCTGACGGTGGAAGAGCATTTGACGGTGGTTGCCCGCCCGGGTCCGTGGGACCTGCAGAAGGTGTATCAGGTCTTTCCTCGGCTGTTCGAACGCCGTTCCAACATGGGCAACCAGCTGTCCGGCGGCGAGCAGCAGATGCTGGCGATCGCGCGCGCCTTGATGACCAATCCGCGCATCCTGCTGCTGGACGAGCCGATGGAAGGCCTGGCGCCGATCATCGTGCAGGAGCTGGTGCGCGTGATCCGCAAGCTGGTGCAGGAGGAGGGCATGTCGGTGATCGTGGTGGAGCAGCATGCGCGGCTGGCGCTGTCGCTGACCAAGCGTGCCATCGTGCTCGATCGCGGCCGCATCGTGCACGACTCGGATAGCGCCAGCCTGCTGGCCGATGGCGACAAGCTCGATAGGCTGGTGTCGGTGGCGTAGGTCGCGCGCAGGCCCGCTTGGGGTTGGGTTTTGGGCTCCGGCCTGCGCTAGCGGGCGTCGCGTGCAGTTTTCTTGGCCGGGGTTTCGATCGATGAGGGGGAAGCGGCGGAAGCGGCGGAGGCGGTGAGCGGGGCGCGGCTTTGTTCGTTGTTTTCCTGGACCAGTTTTGTCAGCAGCTCCATGAACTTAAGCTGCTCCTCGCCGGTCAGCGGCGCGAGAAGGCGGCGCCGCAGCCGCTGCGCGCCGGGGATCATATCGGCCAGCAGCTGCTCGCCGGCGCCGGTGATGGTCAGCGCGCGCTGGCGGCGGTTGGTTGGAATGACCTTGCGCTCGAGCAGACCCTTTTCCTCCAGCCGGGCGCACACCGTCGCGCCGGTGGAGGTGTCGATGCCGCTGATGGCCGACAGCGAGACCTGGTCGATGCCTGGATTGCCGGCCAGGTTGCGCAGCATCGCGTACTGCACCGGCGTTAGTTCGCCGCCCATCTCGTCGAAAAATATCGACACCGAGATCTGCTGCGCGCGGCGCAGCAAGTGCCCCGGATGTTCGAAAAGGTTGGTGAGTTTGCTCTCGGTTTCTGGCATTGCGGTTCCCTGCTATAACGGCGGCGTTTGTGCGGCGCACGATGAAAATAGTTTCGCGTTGACGTTTACTTCTGCATATCGAGGTCTATACTTTACGACATTCAGTGTACTGAATGTTGAATAGAAAACCAATGAGGAGACAAGATGTATCCAAGAAACACTTGGTATGTAGCGTGTACGCCTGATGAAATCGATGGCCAACCTTTGGGTCGCCAGATCTGCGGCGAGAAAATCGTTTTCTATCGCGGAGCCGCAGGCAAAGTGGCGGCGGTCGAAGATTTTTGCCCGCATCGCGGCGCGCCGCTGTCACTCGGTTTCGTGCGCGACGGCCAGCTGGTCTGCGGCTACCACGGCCTGGAAATGGGCTGCGACGGTAAGGTGATCGGCATGCCCGGCCAGCGCGTGCGCGGTTTCCCCTGCATCCGCAGCTATCCGGTCGAAGAGCGCCATGGCTTCATCTGGGTCTGGACCGGCGAGAAGGAATTGGCCGATCCGGCGCTGATTCACCATCTGGAGTGGGCCGACAATCCGGAATGGGCGTATGGCGGCGGCCTGTATCACATCAACTGCGAGTACCGCCTGATGATCGACAACCTGATGGACCTGACGCACGAGACTTACGTGCACGCGTCCAGCATCGGCCAGAAGGAAATCGACGAGGCGCCCGTCACTACGCGTGTCGAGGGCGAGGAGGTCGTCACCAGCCGCTACATGGAAAACATCATGGCGCCGCCGTTCTGGCGCGCCGCCCTGCGCGGCAATGGCCTGGCCGACGACGTGCCGGTGGACCGCTGGCAGATTTGCCGCTTCACGCCACCGAGCCATGTGATGATCGAAGTGGGCGTGGCGCACGCGGGCAAGGGCGGCTACGACGCCGATCCGAAGGTCAAGGCGTCGAGCATCGTGGTCGACTTCATTACACCGGAGACCGAAACGTCGCACTGGTATTTCTGGGGCATGGCCCGCAACTTCAAGCCGGACGACAAGGAGCTGACGGCGACGATCCGCGAAGGCCAGGGCAAAATCTTCAGCGAAGACCAGGAGATGCTGGAGCTGCAGCAGCAGAACATCCTGCGTAATCCCGAGCGCAAGCTGCTGATGCTGAACATCGATGCCGGCGGCGTGCAGTCGCGCCGCTTGCTGGATCAGTGGATGGAGAAGGAGAAGGAAAAGGAAAAGGAAAAGGCCGGGGCCAAGCCGGAGCTGCCGGCATGAGCGCCGGTCTGCTGACCGTCCGGGTGGAGCGCCGGACCATTGAGGCCGAGGATATCTGCAGCTATGAACTGGTCAGCGCGGACGGCGCGCCGCTGCCCGCTTTCAGCGCCGGTGCGCATATCGACGTGCATGTGGCGCCCGGGCTGGTGCGCCAGTACTCGTTGTGTAATCCGCCCCACGAAAATCATCGCTACCTGATCGGCGTGCTGCGCGATCCTTCGTCGCGCGGCGGTTCGCACGGAATGCACGAGAATATCCAGTCCGGGTCGGTGCTGACCATCAGCGCGCCGAAAAACCACTTCCCGCTGGTGGATGCCAAACGCAGCCTGCTGCTGGCCGGGGGCATCGGCGTGACGCCGATCATGGCGATGGCGGAGGAGCTGTCGGCGCGCGGTGCGGCGTTCGAGATGCATTATTGCGCGCGCTCGCCGGAGCGCACGGCTTTCCGCGACCGCATCGCCACTTCGTCGTTCGCCGCGCAGGTTCATTTTCACTATGATAGCGGCGCGCCGGATCAAAAGCTGGCGCTGGCGGCGCTGCTGGCGGAGTTGGATCGCGACACGCATATCTACTTCTGTGGACCGGCCGGATTCATCGACCACGTGAAGGCCACCGCCACCGCGCAGCAATGGCCGGAGGACCAGCTACACCTGGAGTACTTCGGCGCCGCCGCCATCGACGCCGGCGGCGACCGGGCTTTCGAGGTCAAGCTGGCGTCGAGTGGCGCCAGCTACACGGTTCCGGCGGGCGTCAGCGTGATGCAGGTGTTACGCGACGCCGGCGTGTTCGTGGCCGCGTCGTGCGAACAGGGGGTGTGCGGCACCTGCCTGACGCGCGTACTGGAAGGCGTGCCGGATCATCGCGATCTGTATTTGACCGAAGAAGAACAGGCCGCCAACGACCAGTTCACCCCTTGCTGTTCCCGCGCTAAGAGCGCAACCCTGCTGCTTGACCTATAAAAAACAAGAAGGAGACACCATGTCGGAGCCAATCAATATCCATCGCCGTCACATCCTGCTGGGCGCGGCCGCGTTGTCGGCGGGCGTGCTGCCAGCCGCCGCAGCCGCCGCCGAACCGCTGAAGGTCGGGCTGATCGTGCCGATGTCCGGGCCATTCGCCTCGACCGGCCGCCAGATCGAGGCGGCGGTCAAGCTGTTCATGCAGCAGAACGGCGCCACCGTTGCCGGCCGCCAGATCGAAATTCTGCTCAAGGACGACGGCGGCGTGGCGCCGGATGTCACCAAGCGGCTGGCGCAGGAGCTGGTCTCGCGCGACAAGGTGCAGGTGCTGGCCGGTTTCGGCCTGACGCCGCTGGCCTTTGCCGCCGCGCCGGTGGCGACGCAGGCCAAGGTGCCGATGATCGTGATGGCCGCCGCGACGTCGGTGATACCACAGCGCTCGCCGTACATCGTGCGCACCGGCTTTACGCTGGCGCAGGTGACCGCGCCGATGGCGCAATGGGCCGCCAAAAACAAGATGAAGACGGTGGTGACGCTGGTGAGCGACTACGGTCCGGGGCTGGACGCGGAGAAGGTGTTCGTCAAGGACTTCAACGAAGGTGGTGGCAAAGTGGTCGAGAGCTTGCGCGCACCATTGCGCAATCCCGATTACGCGCCGTTCCTGGCGAAGGTGAAGGACTTGAAACCGGATGCGCTGTTTGTGTTCGTGCCGTCGGGCGAGGGCGCTGCGGTGCTCAAGCAGTTCACCGAGCGCGGTCTGGCCGGCGCCGGCATACGGTTGATCTGCACCGGCGATGTGCTGGACGACGATCTGATGGCAAGCATCGGCCCGGCCGCCGCAGGTGTCGTCAGCAGCCATCATTATTCTGCTGCGCATCCGTCGGCGGAGAACAAGGCCTATGTCGAGGCGTTCGGCAAGGCCAACAAGGGTATGCGGCCCAACTTCCATTCG
>DASVTJ010000016.1:0-4051 GCA_036387635.1 Duganella sp. | reverse complement strand
GCCGGCGTCCGGCCCTTTGGCGAAAACAAAGGTGCCGTCTTTCGGATGGCCCAGATACCCCCGCAGTTCCTGCTGCTGTTCCGGCGTGGCGCCGGCCATCAGGTTGTAGCGCAGCTGCGCGTAGGCGCGCGTGATTTCCATGAAGGCGCTGCGGATGCCGGACTGCGTCATCCTGCCGGACATGCATAGCAGCAGATTGCCGAAGGAGTCGAGCAAAGCCACGGCGTCGCCGTCGCCGCCGTGTTCGCGGTCGCGCGCCATCGCCTGCTGGAGGAAAGGGGCCAGGCCGGCGTCGGGCGTCAGCGGCGCGCAGCGATAGGCCAACGCGTCGGGATACATCTGCTTGAGCGCGCGCACGATGGCGTGGTCCGGGGCCAGCGTGGCGGGATCGCGCAGCTGCTCGCGCGGCGGGTCGGTCTGGAACAGGCGCATCACTTCGTCGGAGTTCGCCTCGAACACCAGAGCGCACAACGCTTGCGTCGGTTCGGCGATGGTCTTACCGATGAAGAAGGACTTGGGCGCCGCGCCCGAGCCGGCGCGCGAGTACAGCGACGACCCCAGTATCGCCGGGTAGCTGAAGGTAGACGCGGCTTGCGCCCGCAACGGCGTGGGCAGCGCGTTGAAGGTGGCGCGGAGATCGTGGTTGATGCCGGCTTCGCGGTCGGGCGCGGCCACCACCACATTAAAACCGCCGGCCAGGATCGCGCCGCTGCACATGCAGCACGGATCGAGCGAGGTGACGATGGTGATGTCGTGCGGCGGCGGTAGGTCGCGGCCCTTGGCGCGCTCGGCGTAATACCAGTCGATCAACTGGCGCTCGCCGTGCGCGGTCGGATCGAACACCAGGCCTTGTTTGATGACGTTGTTGTGCAGCGATTGCAGCACGTTGCCGTGCTGGTCGAGCGCCAGGCCGCCGACGCCGAAGGTGCCCTGCGTCTTGGCGGCGATCGCCTCGGCGGCCGCGATGGCGACGGCCGCCTGCACGTCGATCGTCTTCTTGAAGGCCAAGCGCTTACTTCTTCAGATCCGCGCGACCAAAGCCGTTCGGCAGTTGTTCGGCCGCCGTGGTCTCGAGGATGTCGCCTTTGAGATTTGTCAGCAGCACCGGCAGATCGTCGCCGCCCAATTCCAGAATCACCTGGCGGCAGGCGCCGCACGGAGCGATCGGGCCGTCGGTCTCGCCGATGACGACCAATTGGTCGAAGTCGCCCGGCTTGTAGCCGTGCGCGAAGGCGCTGAAGAAGGCGGTGCGCTCGGCGCAATTGCACAAGCCGTAGGCGGCGTTTTCCACATTACAGCCGTGGAAAACCTTGCCGTCGTTGGTCAACAGCGCGGCGCCGACCTTGAAGTTGGAGTACGGCGTGTAAGCCTTCAACCGCGCGGCGGCGGCTTCGGCGATCAGTTCTTGTTTGTTCATCGTGGTTCCTCGGGTCTTTAGCGTGCGGGCCGGCGGCTGGCTTCCAACCCGCACCGCGAAACGGGGGTCGTACCCCTTGGGTACGACCCCGCCTGGCCTTGCGGGTTTTACGGGCGGATCGTGCGGTAGACGACCGGGTTGGCCGTCGGCGCGGCGTCGCCGATCTGGTAGGCCGCCTGGATTTCGCGCACCGCCTGCTCGGCGGCTTCCTGCGTGCGCGCGTGGACCATCGCCAGCGGCTGGCCCGCTTCGACCTTGTCGCCCAGGCCCGCCAGTTCGGTCAGGCCGACGGCGAAGTCGATCGGATCGGCTGCGCGGCGGCGGCCACCGCCCAGGCTCACCACCGCCAGGCCGATGCCGCGGCAATCGGTGGTCGAGGCGTAGCCGGATTTGAGCGACGGCACAGGGATGACGATCGGCGCTTTTTCCAGATGCTTGTCCGGGTTTTCCATCAGGTCGGCCGGGCCGCCCAGCGCCACCACCATGCGCGCGAAGCGCTCGGCGGCGGAGCCGTTGTCCAAACACGCCTGCAGCTTGGCGCGCGCTTCGGTATCGTTGGCCGCCAGCTTGCCCAGCACCAGCATCTCGGCGCACAGCGTCATCGTCACTTCGTGCAGGCGCGCCGGACGCGACACGCCGGTCAGGTAATCCATCGCGCCGCGTACTTCCAGCGCGTTGCCGGCGTAAGGCGCCAGCGATTCGTTCATGTCGGTCAGGATCGCCGACGTCATCATGCCGGCGCCGTTGCCGACCTTGACGATGCTGTCGGCCAGTTCGACCGATTTGTCGTAGGTCGGCATGAACGCGCCGCTGCCCGCCTTGACGTCCATGACCAGCGCGTCCAGGCCGGCCGACAGCTTCTTCGACAGGATCGAGCCGGTGATCATCGCCACCGATTCCACGGTGGCGGTGACGTCGCGCACGCCGTAGAAAATCTTGTCCGACGGCGCCAAGGACGCGGTCTGGCCGATGATGGCGACACCGACTTCCTTGACGACCTTGCGGAACAAGGCGTTGTCCGGCACCGTGGTGTAGCCGGGGATCGAATCGAACTTGTCGAGCGTGCCGCCGGTGTGGCCAAGGCCACGGCCGGAGATCATCGGCACGAAGCCGCCGCACGCGGCGATCATCGGCCCAAGCAGCAGCGAGACGACGTCGCCGACGCCGCCGGTCGAGTGCTTGTCGACCACGGGGCCGGGCAGGTCCAGCGAGCGCCAGTTCAGCACTTCGCCGGAGTCGCGCATGGCCAGGGTGAAGGCCACGCGTTCGTCCATAGTCATGTCGTTGAAGAACACGGCCATCGCCAGCGCGGCGATCTGGCCTTCGGTGATGCGTTTGCTGGTGATGCCGCCGACGAAGAACTGGATCTCTTCGGCGCTCAGGACGCCGCCGTCACGCTTTTTGCGTATGATCTCTTGAGGTAAAAACATGCGATTCTCCGCGTTGATGATTGGGTGTTAAGAAAAACGGCGCAAAGCATGTCCGCGCCGTCACTGGCTCAATCAGACGCCGTAAGGTATCCAGACATTCTTGACTTGCGAGGCGTGCGCCAGCACGGCGCGGCCGCCGCTTTGGGCGGTACTATTCCAGTCACGTCCCTTAACGCCGCCGACCCAGGTGCGCTTCAGCGAACCGGCCGACAGGCGCTCAACCTCAGCGCAGCCTTCGGCGGAACCGTCATGGCGCCACACCGCGTCGATATCCGCATGCGTCGCCAGCGTGCGCGCCAATTCGTCGGCCGAACCGGTGACGATGTTGACCACGCCGCCCGGCAGGTCCGACGTGTCGAACACCTGATATAGATCGGTCGCCGACAGCGGATGCGCTTCCGACGGCACCACCACCACGCGGTTACCCAGCGCGATCGCCGGCGCCACCAGCGAGATGAAGCCAAGCAGTGGCGACTCGTTCGGGCACACGATGCCGATCACGCCAACCGGTTCGTTCAACGCCACGGTGATGCCGTGCATCGGCGGCTGGTGCGCCAGGCCGTCGTACTTGTCGGCCCACGCGGCGTAGTAGAACAGTCGCTCGATCGACGCCTGCACTTCCTTCTCCGCGTTTTTGCTGCCGGTCATGGCGGCGATGCGCGCTGCGAATTCCTCGCCGCGCGCGGCCAGGTTCTCGGCGATGTAGTACAGCACCTGCGCGCGGTTGTGCGACGTCGCTTTCGCCCAGCCGCCAGCCTTGTGCGCCGCTTCCACCGCGTTGCGGATGTCCTTGCGGCTGCCCTCGCCCACTTCGCCGATGAAGGCGCCGTCGGCGCCATGCACCGGACGGCTGTAGGCGCCGTCGGGGCGCGCCTGTTTGCCGCCGATGTACATCTTGGCGGTGCGGTCGACGGCGAATGCGCCCGCCGGCGCAACGGCGGCCTTGGCGGTTGTTGCCGAGTTGGCCTTGGCTTCCACCAGCGGCGCGGCCGGACGTGCATCCTCCGACAGCGCGGTCATATATTCGAGCATGCCTTCGCGCCCGCCTTCACGGCCGAAGCCTGATTCGCGGTAGCCGCCGAAACCGCAAGCGGCGTCGAACTGGTTGGCGGTGTTAATCCACACCACGCCGGCCTTGATCTGCGGCGCGACATCCAGCGCCAGCGAGATATTCTCGGTCCACACGCAGGCGGCCAGGCCGTAG
>DASVTJ010000015.1:0-2395 GCA_036387635.1 Duganella sp. | reverse complement strand
CGGCGAGATGCTCAGGCCGATCTGGTCGTTGTAGCGGCTGTCGCCGTTGGCGGTGGCGAACAGCAGCGGATCGAATTTGCAGCGCGCGTCGTGGAACGCCGCCGCCAGCTTGGCCAGCTGCTGCTTTTGCTGTTTTTGCTGCTTTTGCTGTTCCGGCGATTGGGGTGGACGGGCCGCCGGCGCCGCTTGCGCGGTGGCCGCGAAGGCGGTTGGCGTGGGCAGCATGACGACGCCGCCGAGGACAAGACTGGTGATCAGGGCGGAGGTCCGCAGCGAAGCGCGGCAGCGAGTCAATGACATGAAGGTTTCCTGGTCGGTGGGCAATTGTTCGCCAAGCAGTCTAGCATCAACAATCGGCCCGCAGTATCAGAAAGTTACACGCCCACAGACCGCCCGGCGGGGCGGCCTGTGATGCGTGGGACGGGCGCTTAGTCGTCGGAGCGAAGGGCGCCGTTGACCACGCGAACGCGGTCGCCTTCGCGCCACGACGGCTGTTCGGCTTGATGAATGGTGCGGGTCGAGCCATCGTTCAGGCGCACGACGATGTCGTAGCTCTTGTTGGCTTTGACCCGGCCTTCGATCTGGTTGCCGGCGAGCGCGCCGCCGATGGCGCCGGCGACGGTGGCGAGCTTGCGGCCGTTGCCGTCGCCAACCTGGTTGCCCAGCAAGCCGCCGACGATGGCGCCGCCCGCCGCGCCAACGCCGCTGCCTTCGCCACGGGTTTGGATTTCGTTGACCGCTTGCACAACGCCGCATTCGTTACAGATCGCCGGAGCGCTCTTCACCGGCGTGTGCTTGACGACCGGCGGCTTTTCACGCACTTGCTCGCGCACCTGTTCGCGTTCTGGCTCGCGCTCCCGCACCGGCTGGCGTGCCGGCTCACGTACCGGCTGACGCACTTGCTCGCGGACCGGTTCACGCACCTGGTCGCGGCCGGCTGGCGCGGGCGCCGTTTGCTCGACCCGCGGCTGCCCGTTAACGCCCAGCGCCGGGTTTTGATTTTGCGAATTGGACGACGGCAGCCAGCCCATGATGGCGGCGACGCCGACGCCACTGACCAGCACCACGGCCGCCGCAGCGGCCATGATCATCGGATGAAGCTTGGTATTGGAGGTGTTGTTGTTCATTTTTCTACCTTTTATATGGAAGTGTTTCATGACTATAAGCAATTAACGCGCTGCCCGCCGATCTGTATGACATAGATTTCGTATCAAATGTAAGCAATTGTTCCCAGTCGCATGGCCCCAGCGGACGTTCCGCCCGGTTTTTTTGAAGAGTGGGGGCGGGGGAGGTACAATTGATCCTTGAACGCCTTAAACAGCAGGAATATTCAAAAACCGCCGAGTCGGCCGTTTTTCACCAGCCGCTTGCCGGCAAAATTGATTATTAAAGGTTTTCCATGAGTCTCCAATGCGGCATCGTCGGCTTGCCCAACGTCGGCAAGTCCACCCTTTTCAACGCCCTGACCAAAGCCGGCATCCCGGCTGAAAACTACCCGTTCTGCACCATCGAGCCGAACGTCGGCGTGGTCGAAGTACCGGACCCGCGCATGGACGCGCTGGCCGCCATCGTCAAGCCCGAGCGCATGGTCAACGCCATCGTCGAATTCGTCGACATCGCCGGCCTGGTCGCCGGCGCCTCGCAGGGCGAGGGCCTGGGCAACCAGTTCCTGTCGCACATCCGCGAAACCGATGCCATCGTCAACGTCGTGCGCTGCTTCGAGGACGACAACGTGATCCACGTGTCGGGCAAGGTCAGCCCGCTCGACGACATCGAAGTCATTCAAACCGAGCTGGCGCTGGCCGACCTGGCGACCGTGGAAAAAGCCATCCACCGCGAAAACAAGAAATCGCGTTCCGGCGACAAGGACGCCGCCAAGCTGCTGGCCATCATGGAGCGCATCGTGCCGCACCTGAACGAAGCCAAGCCGGTGCGCGCCATGGGCCTGGACGCCGACGAGATGGCCTTGATCAAGCCGCTGTGCCTGATCACCGCCAAGCCGGCCATGTACGTCGCCAACGTTTCCGACACCGGCTTCAAGAACAATCCGCTGCTCGACCAGCTGACCGCCTACGCCGCCACCCAGAACGCGCCGATCGTCGCCATCTGCGCCTCGATCGAAGCCGAGATCGCCGACCTGGAAGATGCGGACAAGACCGAATTCCTGAACGACATGGGCATGGAAGAGCCGGGCCTTGACCGTCTGATCCGCGCCGCCTACAAGCTGCTCGGCCTGCAAACCTACTTCACCGCGGGTGTGAAGGAAGTGCGCGCCTGGACCATCCCGGTGGGCGCCACCGCGCCGCAGGCGGCCGGCGTGATCCACACCGACTTCGAACGCGGCTTCATCCGCGCGCAAACCATCGCCTATGACGACTTCATCCAGTACAAGGGC
>DASVTJ010000014.1:0-1752 GCA_036387635.1 Duganella sp. | reverse complement strand
GGCCGGCGTCGACAGCGGCGCGGAATTCGCGCGCGAGCGTCTGAAGATGCAGGTCGAAGTGCTGCAATCGTCGCTCAAGTCCGGCCAAAAGCCGCTGACGGCCGCCGCCGCCTACCTGCAACTGTGCGCGATGCCGGCCCTGGCCGACGCCCGCACCGCCAGCCGCATCGAACAGCTGTTCCGTCGTATCGGCGCCTCGGAGCAGGCATGAGCTTGAACGATGTGCGCATCCAGACCGGTGACTTCGATCTGAGCGAGGAGGTCGCCCGGTTGCGGACGGCCAATCCGAAGATCGGCGCGATCGTCACTTTCGTCGGCGTCGTGCGCGACCTGAACGAGGGCGCCGAAGTGGCCGAGCTGGAGCTGGAACACTATCCCGGCATGACCGAGCAATCGATCGCCGCCATCATCGAGCAGGCCAGGCTGCGTTGGCCGACGTTCGGCGCGCTGGTGATCCATCGCGTCGGGCCGCTCAAGCCGCTGGACCAGATCGTGCTGGTGGCGGCGACCGCCGCGCACCGTGGCGAAGCGTTCGCGGCGTGCGAGTTCATCATCGATTATCTGAAGACCGACGCGCCGTTCTGGAAGAAGGAACAGACGCCGGACGGCGCGCGCTGGGTCGACGCCCGCGTCAGCGACGACGCCGCGCTGGCCAAGTGGCAGTAGCGCCGATGGCGGAGCGCTGTATCTCGCACTTTATCCCGCACTGTATCTCGCCACTGTATTTCGCCACTGTGTCTCGCCACTGCGCGGGCCGCCGGTACCGCCGTCGGAAGCCATCCGCCCGCCCTTGAAAACGCTCCGCATAGCACAATCTATCCGATAACTTAAATACATCGGAGCAACACCATGCGGCAAGATAAACTCACCACCAAACTCCAGGAAGCCCTGTCGGACTCGCAGAGTCTGGCTGTGGGCAATGACAATCAATACATCGAACCGGTGCACCTGCTGACGGCCCTGCTGAATCAGGACGACGGCAGCGCGCGTTCGCTGTTGCAGCGCGCCGGCGTCAACGTCGGCGGCCTGACCAAGGCGCTCAAGGCGTCGCTCGACCGCCTGCCGAAAGTCTCTGGCACCGGCGGCGACGTCCAGGCCAGCCGCGAGCTGGTCTCGGTGCTGAACCTGGCCGACAAGGAAGCGCAGAAGCGCGTCGATCAGTTCATTTCCAGCGAAATGGTGCTGCTGGCGCTGGCCGACGACAAGTCGGACGCCGGCCAGCTGGCGCGCGAGAACGGCTTGTCGCGCAAATCGCTGGAGGCGGCCATCGACAAGGTGCGCGGCGGCGCCAAGGTTGATTCGCAGGAGGCCGAAGGCCAGCGCGAGGCGCTGAAAAAATACACGCTTGACCTGACCGAGCGCGCCCGCGCCGGCAAGCTCGATCCGGTCATCGGCCGCGACGACGAAATCCGCCGCGCGATCCAGGTGCTCCAGCGCCGCAGCAAGAACAATCCGGTGCTGATCGGTGAACCGGGCGTGGGCAAGACCGCCATCGTCGAAGGGCTGGCGCAGCGCATCGTCAACAACGAGGTGCCCGAGTCGCTCAAGGGCAAGCGCGTGCTGGCGCTGGATATGGCGGCGCTGGTCGCCGGCGCCAAGTATCGCGGCGAATTCGAGGAACGCCTGAAGGCCGTGCTCAAGGAACTGGCGATGGACGAGGGCCAGACCATCGTCTTCATCGACGAGATGCACACGATGGTCGGCGCCGGCAAGGCCGAGGGCGCGATGGACGCCGGCAATATGCTGAAACCC
>DASVTJ010000013.1:0-7885 GCA_036387635.1 Duganella sp. | reverse complement strand
TGTGCGTGAGGGCAAACTCCCCAGCTGCCACTGTGCGGTTCCTGATGCGGAACGCGCTCACTTAGTTGCGGCCGATTTAATCGACGCTCGCATGTTCGCGGTGCCAAACGGCACCGGAGGCGGCACTATACTGACGCTTGGCGGCTCTATCAAGTGCAAAAACGTTCATGCTGCAACGCCGTAAGACTTGTTAGATTTTCAAAACCTCAGTATTTTAACGCATCGCAATATTTCATGCCGAGCAAGCGAACTAGCCCAGTTTTCCGCACGATGCACTGACTGCAGCGACCCGTTTTACAGGCCGCCCTAGTGCCAGATGCAAGAGGTATGCATGCGTACCACATCGTTGTCGGACCAAGTAAAAATAGCCACTTTGCTATTTCTGGCGCTATTTTATACTGAACCCGGGGTGGGACCCCCCGCACGCAATGGTATTTAGCTAACTACCCCCGACATAGTTCAGCGTCGAAACGCAGCAAAATAGACATGAAACCAACTTTGATCAAGGTGTTACAGGACTAAACTACCCATAAGTTCTGTCCATGCGGCAACTATTGCGTTGGATCAGCAATTTGTAAGAAATTGCTACGTGTTGTGAATAAACCACATATTCTGCACCAAACCGACTCGTGATCGCCCCAAAGCAGGGCGGGAGTGGTCGATTCCGGGCGTCGGCCACATGAAAAAAACTCATATCGCCCCCGCCCGGAAACGCGACGTGTTATGAATATTTTGTCATGGACAACTTCAAGGCAAAGGCGATAATCAGTTGCTCAGTTCCCAATGTCAGCCACATGTCGTGGACAACCTCACCCACCAGCGTAAGATGCAGGGAAAGTGTTTTGGATGTGGAAACTTCCGTGTGCCAAACGAAGGTAAAATGCAAGGCGCACCGGAGCCCAGGGCTTCAGCGCGTGCACCCCGCCCCTGTGCCAACATTCGCGACTGTTAAGAACGGCGGTCGCTTAAATTCCCCATGACGACTACAGTTTCTCTACAAGCAGTCCCGAGCACGATCAGCGACGTCGAGCGGGATACCGGCGTTGCCAAGGAAACCCTGCGCGTCTGGGAACGCCGCTACGACTTCCCCCAACCGCTGCGCGACCCCAACGGCGAACGTGTCTACCCGATCGAACAGGTGCACAAGCTGCGCCTGGTCAAGCGCCTGATCGACCTGGGTTACCGTCCCGGCAAGGTGATCCAGTTCAGCGCCGAGGAATTGCAGGCGCTGACCGGGCAGGCCACCGGCGGCGCCAACGGCCCGGCGCTGCCGCCGCCCGAGTTGCAACGCTATCTGGACCTGTGCAAAACCCATCAAATGGAAGCGTTGCGCCGCCAGCTGTCGCAAGCGTTGCTGATGATGGGCCTGAAAAGTTTCGTCATCGACCTGGTGGCGCCGCTGACCACGCTGGTCGGCGAGGCTTGGGCCAGCGGCCGTCTGGCCACGTTCGAAGAGCACTTGTATACAGAGTCGCTGACCGTGGTGATGCGCAGCGCCGTGTTCGCCATGCCGCAGGCGGCCGCCAGCAACGTGGGCGCGCCGCGCATCATGCTCACTACCTTGCCGCAGGAGCGGCACGGCCTGGGCCTGCTGATGGCCGAGGCCATGTGCGTGGCCGAGGGCGCGCACTGCATCTCGCTGGGCGTGCAGACGCCGCTGCTCGACATCGTCGAGGCGGCGCGCGTGCAGCGGGTCGACATCATCGCGCTGTCGTTCTCGGTGGCGATGAATCCGCGCCAGGCGCTCGACGGCCTGGCCGAGCTGCAAAACCGCCTCGACGGCAGCGTCGAGCTGTGGGCCGGCGGCGGCAATGCCGCGCTCAAGCGGCGCCGGCCGCCGTACGTGCGGGTCTTCGGACTGGCCGACATCGCCGCCGCCATCGCGGAATGGCGTCAGCGCAACGTCAACGTGGCCAGCGCCTGAAAAGTTGTCATTCCGGTAGCGGCCCACGGCCGCGCCGCCGCGCTCTGGTAAAATAGCCGCATTTCCCAGTGTCCGGCGCTGCCGGGCATCAGCTTGAAGCGCCCCCAACCAAATACCCATGTTTAGTTTCTTCAAGAAAAAACCTGTCGCTCCCGAAGCGCCAGAGGTCCAGATCCCCGCGCCGGCGCCCGCCAAAGCCCCCTTGCCCGTTGCTGTTCCCACGCCAGCCCCCGCCGCCGATGGCTTCGCCGACCGTCCATTGGTCGAAGCGCTGATGCCGATCGAGGAGCCGGCGCAAAAGCAGTCGTGGATGACGCGCCTGAAAGCCGGCCTGTCGAAAACCTCCAGCAACCTGTCGCTGCTGTTTGTCGGCGCCAAGATCGACGACGACCTGTACGATGAGCTCGAGGCGGCGCTGCTGATGGCCGACGCCGGCATCGACGCCACCGAATACCTGCTCGCCGCGCTCAAGCAAAAGGTCAAGGACGACAAGCTGCTCGACGCCGCCGCCGTCAAGGCGGCGCTGAAAAAGCTGATGATCGAGCTGCTGCTGCCGTTGCAGCGCCCGTTCGAGCTGGGCCGCCATCAGCCGATGGTGATGATGATCGCCGGCGTCAACGGCGCCGGCAAGACCACCACCATCGGCAAGCTGGCCAAGCACATGCAGTCGAACGGCCAGTCGGTACTGCTGGCCGCCGGCGACACCTTCCGCGCCGCCGCTCGCGAGCAACTGATGGTCTGGGGCCAGCGCAACAACATCACCGTCATCTCGCAAGCGTCGGGCGACCCGGCCGCCGTGTCGTTTGACGCCGTGCAGTCGGGCAAGGCGCGCGGCACCAACGTGGTCATGATCGACACCGCCGGCCGCCTGCCGACCCAGCTGCACCTGATGGAAGAATTGAAAAAGGTCCAGCGCGTCATCGGCAAGGGGATGGAGGGCGCACCGCACGAAACGCTGCTGGTTATCGACGGCAATACCGGGCAAAATGCGCTGGCGCAAGTGAAAGCGTTCGACGACGCCCTTAAGCTGACCGGGCTGGTGATCACCAAACTGGACGGCACCGCCAAGGGCGGCGTGCTGGCGGCGATCGCCCGCGTGCGTCCGGTGCCGGTGTATTTCATTGGCATCGGCGAAAAAATCGAAGACCTGCAGCCGTTCGTGGCTGCCGAATTTGTCGAAGCCCTGCTCGGCTAATCAATCGCTTACTGCTCGGATAACTGCACCTACATGATCGAATTCCGGAACGTCTCGAAACAATACTCCCCCGACGCGATGGCGCTGCGCGACATCTCGCTCACGGTAGAAAAAGGCGAACTGGTGTTTCTCGCCGGCCCCTCGGGTGCCGGCAAATCCACATTGTTGAAGATGATCGCGGCCATCGAGCGCCCCAGCGCCGGCCACGTCATCGTCAACGGCCAGGACATCGCCCGCATCAAGCCGGCGGCCGTGCCGTTCCTGCGCCGCAACCTCGGCCTGATCTTCCAGCAACAGCGCCTGCTCAACGACCGCACCATCCTCGCCAACGTCATGTTGCCGCTGCTGGTCACCGGCGCCTCGCACCACCAGGCCGAGCAGCGCGCCCGCGCCGCGCTCGACAAGGTCGGCCTGGCCGACCGCGCCAGCGCGCATCCGCTGGCCTTGTCGGGCGGCGAGCAGCAGCGCGTATCGATCGCGCGCGCCATCGTCAACCGGCCGCAAGTGATCCTGGCCGACGAACCCACCGCCAACCTCGACCGCGCCAGCGCCAACAAGGTGCTCGACGCGTTGAAGGCCTTCCACTCGGTCGGCGTCACCTGTTTGATTTCCAGCCACGACGAGCAAATGCTCGACGCGGCCGCGCGCGTGATCCACCTTAACCAAGGTCGGCTGGAGGAGGCGGCATGACGTATTGGTTCCGCCAACACCGCTACGCGCTGTCCGCCGCGCTGGTCCATCTGCGCCGCTCGCCGGGCAGTTTCCTGTTCAACATCATTGTCGTGGCCATCGCGCTGGCGTTGCCGTTCACCGGCGTCACCTTGCTCGACAACGTGCGGCCGATGTCCGAGCAACTGTCGGTCGACCCGGAAATCAGCGTGTTCCTCAAGCAGGACACGCCGCGCGACCAGGCCGAGGGGCTGTCGACGCAACTGCGCCAGACGCTGCCGGACAAGCAGGCCAAGATCATTTTCAATTCGCGTGAAACGGCGCTCGCCAGCCTGAGGGAAACGAGCGGACTGGCCGACGTGCTGACCACGCTGGGCGAAAATCCGTTGCCGGACAGCTATGTGCTCAAGCTGGACGCATTCCGGCTGGCGCAGTCGGGCGGCGACGTCGACGCGTTGGCCGAGCAGATCCGCGCCCTGCCCGGCGTCGATACGGTGCAGGTCGATTCGGCCTGGGTCAAGCGGCTGGCCGCACTGCTGAATATCATGCATCTGGGACTGCTGTTGCTGGCGCTCACGCTGGGTACGGTGGTGGTGGCAGTGATTTTCAACACCATCCGCCTGCAAGTGCTGACGCAGCGCGAGGAAATCATGGTGTCCAAGCTGATCGGCGCGACCGACAGCTTCATCCACCGCCCCTTCTATTACACCGGCGCGCTGCTGGGCCTGTGTGCCGGCGGCTTGGCGCTGGGCGTGGTGGCGCTGGCGCTGCATCCGTTGAACAGCGCGATTGCCGAATTCGCCAAGTTGTACGCGTCCGAATTCCAGCTGATGCCGCTGCAACCACTGGCGATGGCGCTGCTGCTGGCCTTGTCGGCCGGACTGGGCCTGATCGCCGCGCTGTTGTCGGTTCAGCGCCACTTGTCCCGCGTGAAGTAATACCCTCTTCCTTTCCGTGCGCTCGCGCACGGAAACGGCAGCAACACCCGCCTACGATGGAATTACCCCGAACGCAGTGCATTAAGTCAGGCCTAAGCTCCATCGTGCATGCTTGGTTCATCCAATGCCATTAACGACTCCGCAGCGATAGTGTTTTTACTATCGAGGTGATAAAAACAAGCTGTTTGGCACTCAACGATGGAGAGTGCTAATATATGAAAACTGCAAAGTTCTTAACACTATGCGGAAATGGTAATTAAGCAATATTTTGTGTCTGCTGTGCCTATTGTGGCGCAACAAGACTAAGCAATATCATCGAGCGAAGGAATGAAAATGACTATGATGTCCGCACCTGCCGCGTTGGTCCCCACCAACAACAGCGCTTTAGGACTCGGGTTTACCGGCAACCTGGGGAACCTGGACGCCTATATTTCTGCCGTTAATCGTCTGCCGATGTTGACGCACGCTGATGAAATGTCGCTGGCCAAGCGCCTGAAGGAAAACAACGATCTGGCCGCCGCGCAAGAGATGGTGTTGTCGCACCTGCGTCTGGTGGTATCGATCGCGCGTGGCTACCTGGGTTATGGCCTGCCGCATGCCGACCTGATCCAGGAAGGCAATATCGGCCTGATGAAGGCCGTCAAACGTTTCGATCCCGACCAGGGCGTGCGCCTAGTGTCGTATGCGATGCACTGGATCAAAGCCGAGATGCACGAGTACATCTTGAAAAACTGGCGTCTGGTGAAAGTGGCGACGACCAAAGCACAGCGCAAGCTGTTCTTTAATCTGCGCAGCCACAAGACCGGCCTGGACGCGATGACCCCGACGCAGATCGACAATCTGGCGAAACTGCTGGACGTCAAGCGCGAAGAAGTCATCGAGATGGAAACCCGTCTGAGCGGCCGCGACATCGCGCTGGAGTCGCCGAACGACGACGAGGACGACAAGTTCGCGCCGATCGCCTATCTGTCTTCGGAGCAAAGCGAGCCGACCCGCGTGCTGGAAGCGGAGCAGGTCACGCGTTTGCAATCGGAAGGTCTGGAGCAGGCGCTGGGCAAGCTGGACCCGCGTTCGCGCCGCATCGTCGAAGCGCGCTGGCTGGCCAACGACGACGGCTCCGGCGCCACGCTGCACACTCTGGCTGACGAGTTCGGCGTATCGGCCGAGCGCATCCGCCAGATCGAATCGGCGGCGCTGAAGAAAATGAAGGGCTCGCTGGCCGCTTTCGTCTAAGACGGCGCAGCAGCAAACAGAAATGCCGCGCGGTTTGCACCGGGCGGCATTTTTTTGCCCAACCCTGGGGTCAGTGCCGACATTCGGACACTGACGGAACTTTCGGCAACTGAAAAAGTTCGTGACTTTCTCTGTTTGTCCGAATGTCGGCACTGACCCTGGGGTGCGGACGCGGGTATAACTACGCCGCCAAGCCCTTGGCCAGCAATTCGGCCACCAACTGATTCATATCAACGTTGCGTTCGGTGGCCTGCGCATTTAACTGCGCTACCAGATCGCTGTTCAGCTTGACCGCGAACGGCACCAGGCCCAGCGCCTGGTCGCGCCGACGCTGCTCGCGCTTGTCGACGACCTCGGCCACTTTACCGAAGCTCGGCGCACCGGCTCCCGTCATCTGGCCCATCAATTTTTTGGCATCACTTTTCGCCAGGGCAGTTTTTTTCATGTTTTAATCCAGAGATGATTCAGAGCAGACATTTTACGCAGCTTACGCCGGGCGCGCCGACTTAGTTGACCAAACCCAGCCGACAGTTGGTTCGTGCGACACACTCGTGATATTTTTGCTAAGCTCGCGTCCACTTTGAAATTAAGGGGTCGCGTATGAAAACGACAATATTACGGCAGCTATTCGTCCTGCCGCTGCTTACCGCCGTCATGGCGATGTTGTACGCTTGCGGCGCCGCGTCCGGCGCCGGCCGCGCCACCAATGCGCCCGCCAACAAAAGCTTCACCAACACCTATGTATTGCAGCAAGGCGCCAGCGCCGTCATCGCACCGGCCGCCGCGCCTGGCATTGCCGGCGGCGCCACCGCGCCCACCGTCAAGCTCGAACGGGTCAACGACAGCCGCTGCCGGGTCGGCGCCGTATGCGTCTGGGCCGGCTATATCAGCTACAGCTTCACCTTGACCAAGCCGGACGGCAGCACCAGCAACTTCGTCCTGTCGGACAGCATGCCCAACGGCAAACCGAGCGTGACGCAGGATGGCTTGACGTTCACCTTGGCCGGCGTCGAGCCGGAAGCGGTGCCGGCCAAAAACGAACCAACGCCGGATTATCGGGTAAGCTTAAAGGTGAGCAACACGCCACCCACCGCCCCGACTCCGCGCTCCTCATGACACCACGATCCGATCCCTTCCGCACCGTCCTCGTCTCATCCATTATCGTTTCGCTGGTCCTGCCGTGCGCGGCCCGGGCCAAAACGCCCGTCGCCACCGGTACCGGCGGCGCGGTCGCGACCATCAGCGAGCCGGCCTCGAAAGCCGCGCTTTCCATCCTCAACCAGGGCGGCAACGCCATCGACGCCGCCGTCGCGGCGGCCGCCACCCTGGGCGTGACCGATCCGTTCAGCTGCGGCATCGGCGGCGGCGGCTTCATGGTCATTTACTTGGCCAAGGACAAGCGCGTCATCACGGTCGACCATCGCGAGACGGCGCCCGCCAGTTTCACGCCGACGGTGTTCCAGCAAAATGGCGTGCCGATGAACTTTGAAACGGTGCGCGACAGCGGCATGTCGGTCGGTGTGCCGGGGACGGTGCGCGGCTGGCACGAGGCGCTGGAGCGCTACGGCTCGATGTCGTTCAAGCAGGTGCTGGCGCCGGCCATCGCGGTCGCCACCGACGGCTTCGAGGTCAACGCCAATTTCTCGCATCTGGTGCAGAAGAATAAAACGAAGTTCGGCATGTTCCCCGCCACCGCAGCGCTGTACCTGAAAAACGGCGACGCGCTGCCCGCCGGTAGCGCGCTGCGCAATCCCGACCTGGCCAAGGCCTATCGCGAATTGTCGACCGGCGGCGTCAAGGCTTTCTACAGCGGCAAAATGGCGCGCGCCATGGTCGACGCGGTCAACCACCCGGCCACCGCGCCGGGCGTGCGAGTGCGCGGCGGCGCCATGACGTTGGCGGACCTGTCCAACTACGAGGCGCGGC
>DASVTJ010000012.1:0-14327 GCA_036387635.1 Duganella sp. | reverse complement strand
CCGGCCTTGTGCAGCGCGCGCACCACCGCCATCAGCCGCGCATGGGGCATGCGGTCGGGCGGCGCGCGGCGGAACAGGATCGCTTCGCCGTCGGCGAACTGCACCTCGTCGGTGGACAGGTTCAGGTCGAGCGTGCGCGATTCGCTGCCGAAGCGGGCGGAGATCCAGCCGGTCAGCAAGTTGACCGACGTGATGACGCCGTAGCCGCGGTGGCGGTGGAAAATGACGGTACCGGGAGCAAGGGCTTGCATGGTATGGAGGAGGACAAAAGAGACAAGTGTAGACCTAGTAGGCCTAACTTTCCAGCCCGTCGCACCCTCTTTTTCGCACTCTTTTGTATCCGGGGTTTAGGTTATGATGCAGGTCATTTGACTCGGCTTGAACTTTTATTATGACCCTGCGCATCCTCGCCACCGGTGGCACCTTCGACAAACATTACAATGAATTGAACGGCACCCTCGGGTTCGCGCAGAGCCATGTGCCGGCGCTGCTGGAACGTTGCCGCCTGACGGTGGACGTGGCGCTCGAGACGTTGCCGCTGATGGATTCGCTCGACATGGTCGACGCCGACCGCGAGCGCATTCTGGCCGCGTGCCGCGCCGCGCCGGAGAAGGCGATCGTCATCATCCACGGCACCGACACGATGCCGCAAACGGCCACCGTGCTGGGGCCGGCCAATTTGGGCCAGACGATCGTGCTGACCGGCGCCATGATTCCGTACGAGATCGCCAATTCTGACGCGCTGTTCAACCTGGGCTTCGCCTGCGGCGTGGCGCAAACCTTGCCGCCGGGCGGGTATGTGGCGATGAACGGCAAGATTTTCGCGTGGGACAATGTGCAGAAGAATAAAGCGGCCGGGGTGTTCCAGCCGCTGTGATCCGCGAATCAACCGCACGGACGAAAAAAAGCCGCGACATCCAACGATGTCGCGGCTTTTTCATATCCAAAAAACCTTAGGCTTTCGCTTCGCCGCCCAGTGCTTCGACCACGTCGGCCATCAGCTTGGCCAGTTCGCCGGTCATCAGCATCATGTCGCCGTCGAAACGTTCTTCGTCGTTCTTGGTGCTCGACTCCTTTTCGCTGATCACGTCCAACGGCTTGATGCCCTTGATCGCCAGCGATTCGGTCAGCACGAACGAAATCTTACTGTCCCACGTCATCGCCAGGCGGGTGCACTGCTTGCCGGCGGCGATGTGGCGGCGAATTTCTTCCGGTTCCAGCGTGTGGCGCACATAGCGCACGGCCGCCTTGCTCTCGCCGGTGGCGCGCAGCTCGGTGTCCATGTCGACCGTGAAGCCGGCTGGCGCATCATCGGCCTCCAACCATTCGGTCATCACGCCCACCGGCGAGCGCTGCACGCGCAGGCTTTCCAGCGGCAGCTTGTCGACCGCCTTCAGCAGCAGCTTGATCACTTCGTCGGCCTTGGCCGGGCTGGCCGCGTCGACCACCAGCCAACCGTTGACCGGATCGATCCAGGTCCAGACGTTGCTGCGGATCGAGAACGCGCGCGGCAGCAGTTCGTCGGCGACGCGCTCCTTGAGTTCCTTCATGGCCTTCTTGCCGGGTGCAAAACCTTGCGCTTCTTCCATCTCGGCGGCGCGGGCCTTGGCGACCTGGTTGATCACGCTCGACGGCAGCAGCTTTTTCTCGGTTCCCAGCAGAATCAGCATCTGCTTGTTCACCACGTGTACCAGGCCGCCGTTCGGGCGCGGCGTGTCCCAGCCCTGGCGCAGCAGTTCGTTGCTGTTGGCGGGGACGAAGGAATGGGGAGCCAGAGCTTCTTCCAGTTGTTCAGGGGTGTAGGCCCAAGGGGCCGGCAGACGGTAGATCTGAAGATTCTTGAACCACATGAGATATTTGCCTTGTTTCAGTATTGCCAGGGGAGCGCCATTTTACACGCTGATGGCGGCGCCGGACCGATTGTGGTGGGATTGAAACTACGCGAACAAGTCGCCCTGCACGCCGCGCCGGGCCTGCGCGCTGCCTTCCGGCGGCGGCGGCTCGAGCGTGCTGGCGCGCACGCCCAGCAGGCGCAGGCGCCGCTGCAACGGCACCCGCTTGAGGCATTCGCGCGCCGCCTGCAGGATCGCGCTCTGGTCGGCTACCGGGTGCGGCAACGTGACGTTGCGGCTGATGATCTGGAAGTCGTCGAAGCGCAGTTTGATGCTGATGGTGCGGCTGACGTAGCCCTTGCGTTTAAGGTCGTCGGCCAGCCGCTCGCACAGCGCCGTCAGGATGCCCGACAGCGCGTCGCGGTCCTGGCGCGCGTGCAGGTCGCGCTCGAAGGTGGTTTCGCGGCTGATCGATTTACTCTCGGAGCTGGTGGAGATTTCGCGGTGGTCGATGCCGCGCGCGGCCGCCGCCAGCCAGCCTGCGTAGTGCGCGCCGAAATGATCCTGCAAAAAACCGGCGTCGGCCTCGGCCAGCTGGCCGATGGTCTCGATGCCGAGCGCGGCCAGCTTCTCGGTGGCCTTGGGGCCGATGCCGTTGATCTTGCGTACGCCCAGCGGCCAGATGCGCGCAGGGATGTCGTCGTAGCCGAGGATGGTCAGGCCGTCGGGTTTTTCCAGGTCCGAGCAGATTTTCGACAGCAGCTTGTTGGGGGTGATGCCGATCGAACACGACAGGCCGGTGGCATCGCGCACGGCCTGCTTGATGCGCTGGCCCAGCTCGCGCGTCTCGCCTTCCACGCGGGTCAGGTCGATATAGATTTCATCGATGCCGCGATCTTCGAAGTCGGGCGCGATCGACGCCACGGCGGCCTTGAACAGCTTGGAGAAATGGCGGTAGGCGTCGAAGTTGACCGGCAGCAGGATGGCGTCCGGCGCCAGCTTGGCGGCCTTCATCATGCCCATCGCCGAGCCGACGCCGAGCGCGCGCGCTTCGTAGGTGGCGGTGGTGATGACGCCGCGTCCGACGTAGTCGCGCAGGCGCGCGTAGCGGTGGGTACCATCTTCCTGCAGCACCGGCTGGGCGTCGCGGCCGCCGCCGATGACCACCGGCTGGCCGCGCAGCTCCGGGTAGCGCAGCAGCTCGACGGAGGCGTAGAACGCATCCATGTCGAGGTGGGCGATGCGCCGTAGATCGTCAGTCATGTGCCGGAATGGGGATTATATTACTGTGAATACATACAGTATCCACGGAAATGCAACAGCCTGCAAGTGCCGAACCGTGGCCGATACCATAGAGACACGTAGGGCGGATTAGGCGGCACGCCGTAATCCGCCATCTGTGAGCCGCTGGCTGCGCATGCATGGCGGATTACGCTTCGCTAATCCGCCCTACGTGGTTCCGACTTTAATCGCGCCGCACGGCCGTCACCACCAGCACCGCGCCCGCCACCAGGCTCGCCGCCAGCAGATAGATGCCGTTGGCCGTGCTGTGCGTGGCGTCCTTGATGGCGCCGACCAGATACGGGCTGACGAAGCCGGCCAGATTGCCGACCGAGTTGATCAGCGCGATCCCGGCCGCAGCCGCCGCGCCGCCCAGCATCGCCGTCGGCAGGCTCCAGAAGATCGGGAAGGTGCTCAGGATGCCGGCCGTTGCCACGCTTAGCGCCGCCATGGCGATGACGGTGTTGCCGCTGTAGACGGTGGCGACGATCAGTCCCAGCGCGCCGGCCAGCGCGGCCGCCGCCGCGTGCCAGCGCCGCTCGCCGCTGCGGTCCGAGTGGCGCGCGGCCATTACCATCACCACCGCCGCGACCGAGTATGGAATCGCCGTCAGCAAGCCGATCTCCAGCAAATCGTCGACGCCGCTATTCTTGATCAACTGCGGCAGCCAGAAGCTGACGCCATACAGCCCCATCACAAACAGAAAATATACCAGCGCCAGCAGCCACACCTTGCCGCTGCCGAATACTTGCGCCAGCGGCAGGTGCTGCTGCTGTTTGCCGTCCTCGGCAATGGCGCGTTCGAGTTGCCGCTTGTCGTCCTCGCTGAGCCACCTGGCCGAGCGGATGCCGTCGTCCAGATAGAACAGCGTCCACACGCCGATCAGCATCGACGGCACGCCTTCGAGCAGGAACAGCCACTGCCATCCGCTCAGGCCGTAGTGGCCGGCAAAGGTTTTCATGATCCAGCCCGACAGCGGACCGCCGACCACGCCGGCCACGGCCACCCCGCTCATGAACACGGCCACCATACGCGCGCGGCGGTGCGCCGGATACCAGTACGTGAGGTACAGGATGATGCCGGGGAAGAAGCCCGCTTCGGCCGCGCCCAGCAGAAAGCGCAGCACGTAGAAACTGGCGACGCTGCTGGTGAACATCATCGCCGACGAGATCAGGCCCCAGCTGATCATGATGCGGGCGATCCAGATGCGGGCGCCGGTACGCGTCATCAGCAGATTGGACGGCACCTCGAACAGGAAGTAGCCGACGAAGAACATGCCGGCGCCGATGCCGTACACGGTGTCGCTGAAGCGCAGGTCCGACAGCATCTGCAATTTGGCGAAGCCGACGTTGACGCGGTCCAGGTAGGCGGCCACGAAGCACAGGAACAGGAACGGCATCAGCCGCCAGCTGACGCGGCGGTATAAATCGTCGAGGGGATCGGCGCGGTTGCCGTGACGGCTATCCTTGCGGCGGTGGGCGTCTTGCATGGCTTCTCTTTCTGGTGGGTTCGTCGCGCGGCCATCTTGCCACCGCCCATCGCGCTTGCAAGCAATTTTTATAAATTATTTATAAAAGCCCTTGCGGAACCAATAAACCAGCTTGTAGAATACGGCCTCGTTCAGCAGTTGTGACAAGTTGCTGATAAGTTTTCTGGGTGCTTAGCTCAGTTGGTAGAGCGGCGCCCTTACAAGGCGTAGGTCGGGAGTTCGAGCCTCTCAGCACCCACCAAAAGAAAACGATAAACGAATTAGGAGTGGTAGTTCAGTTGGTTAGAATACCGGCCTGTCACGCCGGGGGTCGCGGGTTCGAGTCCCGTCCACTCCGCCAACATTCTTAAGGGCCCGATCTGTGATCGGGCCCTTATTCATTTCCGCTTCAGAAATCTTGCGTATGCTGGCGCGCGATGACTCCTCCCCTGCATCCCTATCTGCGCTTTCGTTTCCGCCTGGCGCGGCAAGCGCTGCTGCGCATCATCCCCAGTCTGTTTAGTTCCATCGAAATCATTGTGCTTGGCTTCGCGCCGATGCTGGTCGGGCTGCTGGCGTGCATCGCCTTGCCCGGACTGTTCGCCGCCACGCTGCCATGGCCGCGCGCGCTGGCGCTGCTGGCGGTGCAGGTGCTGGTGGCGACGATTCCGCTCTGGCTGCTGCGCAAGCATCTGCATCCCGCCGACGTCACGCTGTGGAGCCGCGCCTTGCCGATCCGTCCGCGATTGCGCTGGGGCGCCGACGCGCTGGTAGCCGGCGTCATCGTCGGGCCGGTGGCGCTGGCCTTTGCGATCTCCACCGCGATCTGGTTCTATCAGCGGCCGGACTGGCTGCGCCCGGTCGCGGGCGCGGCGCTGGCGCTGACGGTGCTGTCGCTGCTGCTGGCGTGGCTGCTGTCGACGCTGATCCTGGCGCAGCGCGCACGCGTGCCGCCGCCGGGCAGGCCGGGCCGGGTTCGCACCGCGCCGCTCAGCTATGTACCAGATAGACGAATGCGCGGCATGGTGGCGCCTTTGCAGCATTGGCATCGCTTGTTCTGGCTGCCGTTCTGGCGTGACGACGATGTGGTCGGCATACAGCAAACCTTGTTGCTGGTGGGCGCCGCGCTCAGCGCCGGCATCTGGATGTGGCATCCGCCGCTGGTGCCACCGACGGTTTGGGGCGCCACCACGGCACTGCTGCTGATGTTGCTGACCGATCGCGGCGACAAGGCCGTGGCCGAACATATCGCGCGCTTGCGCCCGGTCGCCGTCGCCTGGCCGATCAATGCCGAACGGCTGTTCCGCGCGGCGATGGCGCTGTCGTTGCTGCCGGGCCTGTGCGTGATGGTCTGGTTCGCGCTGCTGACCCTGGGCCGCGCCGCCGCCGGCTACAGCGGCACCGTCGCCATCGTCTGGCTTTGCGTGGCGGCCGTCGCGCAGATCGCCATCGTCTCGCTGCGAAAGTTGAGCGCGCGCGGGCGCGTCAGCCTGGTGATCGGCGCCACCGTTATCCTGACCGCGATTGGAAGCGAACTATGGAATTGAACACCGTGCTGCATATCGAACAGCTCAATTTTGAATACGCCAGCCATGCGCTGTTCCGCGCCTTGTCGCTGCGGCTGGGCGTGGGCGTCAACTGGCTGCGCGGCGAAAACGGTGCCGGCAAGACCACGCTGTTGAAGCTGGCCGGCGGCGTGCTGACGCCGCATGGCGGCGCCATCCGCCTCGACGGCGTCGAGATCGGTGCGCAGCCGCTGGCGTACCGGTTGCAGTGCCATTACTGCGGCGGCGATACGCCGCAACTGCCGTGGCTGACCGTGCGCGAGATGCTCGACCTGCATCTGGCGCTGTATCCGGCCACCGACGCGGCGCTGCTCAACGCCGAGCTGCGCGCCTTCCACTTGCTGCCGACGCTGCACCAGCCGGTGACGACGCTGTCGCTGGGCCAGCACAAGAAGATGCAGCTGGCCCTGGCGCTGGCCCTGCCGGTGCGCTTGCTGCTGATCGACGAGCCGTTCAACGGTCTCGATGTCGAGGCGGTGGGCTATCTGCGCCAGCAGTTGTCGGCGCCGCAGCGGCTGACGCGCCAGTGCATCGTGCTGACCAGCCACCTCGATCCGGCGCTGCCGCTGGCGCAGACGGTCCAGCTCTAGACTAGACCGCGATCTTCTTCAACGCGTCGATCAGGCGGTCGATCTGCGCCTCGGAGGTGAAAATCGACGGCGTCACCCGCACGCAGGCGCCCGACGCCAGGCCCTCGCGCATGACGGCGAACACGCGATGCTCCCGCAACAGTTGCCGGGACACCGCGATATTCTCGGCCACCGACGTGCGCCCCTTTAAACGGAACGACGCGATGGCGCTGGTCAAACGCGGATCGGCCGACGCCAGCACCTGCAAGCCATCGATGCCGCGCGCCGCGTCGACCCAGCGATTGCGCAGCCGCTGCAACCTGGCCTGCTTGTTGGCGACGCCGATCCGCTGGTGCACATCCAGCGCCACCGGCAGCGCCAGATACGCGGCGAAGTTGACGGTGCCGGTATGCACGCGGGTGCGGATATCGTCGCCGGCCTGCTCGCCCATGTACGGATCGATATCGGCCACGCGCCCGCGCCGAATGTAGATCGCGCCGACGCCGACCGGCGCGCCGATCCACTTGTGCAGATTGATGCCGACGAAATCGGCCTGCAAATCCGGAATGCGCATGTCGAGCTGGCCGAAGCCGTGCGCCGTGTCGACGATGGCGTCGATGCCGCGTTCGCGCGCCATGCGGCTGATCTCGGCCACCGGCAGCACCATGCCGTTGCGGTGGTTGACGTGCGTGAGCAGCATCATGCGCAGCCTTGGATGGCCGTCGATCGCCTTCGCGTAGCAATCGATCAGCGACTGGTAGATGGCCGGCTCCGGCAAGCTGATCGCCACCACCTCGACGCCGCGCCGCTCCTTGAGCCAGTGCACCGCCTTGATCATGTTGTCGTAATCGACGTCGGCGCACAGCACCACGTCGCCGGGACGCAGCTTGTTGTAGCCGCCGATCAGCGCCAGCAGCGCCTCGGTGGCGCCGCGCGTGAAGACGATCTCGTCGCGCTCGACGCCCAGCGCCTGCGCGGCGCGGGTGCGCGCCGCTTCGTACTCGGCCGGGAAGCGCACGCGCCCGTAGTAGGCGTTGCCGCGATTGACGTCGACCGTGTGGCGCTCGTAGGCCTTGACCACCGGGCGCGCCATCGAACCCCAGTAGCCGTTGTCGAGCATCGTGACGTCGTCGGTGACGTCGTACAGGTCGGCCACCGATTGCCAGTAACCGGTGTCGGCGGCCAGCGCTTCGGCCCCCAGCAGCGGACGCACCGGAAATTGCGGCGACGATGCCGATGCCGATGCCGACCGCGCCAGCGCGCCGGCCGGCGCCAGCGACAGCAGCGTGCCGGCGCGCAGCCACGCGCGCCGCTTCGGATCAGGCAGAGTCAAAACTTCACCGTGTAGTCGACGTACAGGTTGCGGCCGTCGGTGTCGTACGGCGCGTTGCGCGAATAGATCAAGCCACGGCTGGCCTGGAACACCGCCTCGTCGGGATATTTGTCGAGCACATTGTCGACACCGAAGCGCAGCGACTGGTTCTTGCCGATCTTGTAGCTGGCCGCCAGATCGAGGAAGCGCATCGCGCCGAAGCGCTGGAAGATGTCGCCGTTGGCATTGCCGGTGCTGTCGGTCCAGGCGCCGTAGTGGCGCACCCGCGCGAGCGCGCCCCAGTTGCCGATATCGTAGCTGGCGCCCAGCGTGGCCTTCTGGCGCGGCAGGCGCTCCTCGAACACGGTGCGCTGGCTGGCGTTGGTGGCGACGCTGGAGCGGCCGCCGTCGACGGTGGTCTGGTTGTAGTTGTACGCCAGCGTGAGATTGAGCTTGCCGTCGCCGACGCGGCTCAGGTAGTTGCCGACCACATCGACGCCGCGCGTGGTGGTGTCGAAGTCGTTGGTGAAATAGCTGACCGACGTGTAGCGCAGCGGATTGGCAACGCCGGCCGGCACGGCAAACGACGCCGACGTGCTGAAGCGGTCGCGCAGCTTGATGTCGTACAAATCGACCGAGCCGGACAGGCCCAGCGCCGTCTTCCACGTAAAGCCCAGCGACAGGTTCGTCGATTTCTCCGGCTGCAGCGGCTTGGCGCCTAGCGCGACGGCCAGTGGATCACCGTTCGACAGGCGCCCGGTGGTGAACACCAGCAAAGTCTTGGTGTCGAGGCCCTGGCTGGTGCTGTTGGTGTTGAGCTGGCCCGGCGTCGGCGCGCGGAAGCCGGTCGACCATGAGCCGCGCACGGCGAAGTCCGGCGTGACGGCGAAGCGCGCCGACAGCTTGCCGTTCAAGGTGTCGCCGAATTCGGAAAAGTCCTCATAGCGCAACGCCGCGCCGACGGTGATCTTTTCGCTCAGCGGCGCCTCCACGTCGAGGTAGGCGGCGTAGCTGTCCTGACCCCAGCTGCCGGCCTGGCGGTCGCTGAAGCCCGGCGCGCCGTTGGCGTTGGCGTCGAGCCCGGCGCTGGCGCCCGGCCCCACCGCGTACGACGCCGCGTCGCCGGCGCGCACCTTGTACGTCTCGTTGCGGTACTCGGCGCCGAAGGCGACGTTGACCGGCTGCGCCAGCGACGGCAGACGCCACTCGTAATTGAAATTGGCGTTGACCAGCTTTTCCTGCTGCGTCAGGCGGCCGAGGTAGAACGACGTCGGGCTGGCCGGGCCGAGCGAGGCGTTGATCGAGTTGTGCAGGCCGTAATCGATGGCGTTGCTGCCGTAGGAAGCGCTGACGTCCCACGCCAGCGCCTCGCTGAAGCGGCCGCGCACGCCCGCCAACACTTGCAGGTCGTCCTGCTCGTTGGTGTACTGCGGGCTGAACCCGACCGGGTAGACGCTGCGCACGTCCCAACCGGGGAACACGGCGGTGGTCTTGTAGACGCTGGCGCCGGTGTCGGGATTGCGCCAGTTGAAATCGGACGTGCCTTCGCTGTGGCCGTACAGGCCGTGCCCGTACAAGGTGAAGTCGCCACCCAAGCCGGTGCTGGCGTTGAAGCCGATGCGCTGGCTTTCCAGATCCGGCTGGCCCCAGCGCTGCACGGGATTGGGCACCGCCAAGGTCGGGTGCGCGGCCTGGAACGCGATGGCGTCGGCGCGCTGGCGGGTGCGCGAGGTCGGGTCCGACTGCGCCGCCTCGGCGAACAGCAGCACGCGGCCGCTGTCGCCGAAGGTAAAGCCGTGCTTGGCGTTGATCTCGTTCGACTTGCCGTCGCCTTCGCTATATTGGGAATGGCGCACGCTCAGCTCGGTGCCGACGCTGTCGTCCAGGATGATGTTGATGACGCCGGCGATCGCATCCGAGCCGTACTGGGCGGAGGCGCCGTCACGCAGCACCTCGATGCGCTTGATGGCGCTGGTCGGGATCTGCGCCAGGTCGGGCGCCTGGGCGCCGCGCGCGCCAAGCAACGCGCTGCGATGGAAGCGGCGGCCGTTGACCAGCACCAGCGTCTGATCCGGCGACAGCCCGCGCAGGGTTGCCGGGCGCACGAAGACCTGGCCGTCCGCCATCGGCAGGCGCTGCACCACGTACGACGGCACCAGCTGCGCCAGCACGTCGTTGAGGTCGGACGATTCGACCGCGCCGATGTCCTCGCGGCTGAAGACGTCGACCGGCGCCAAGGTATCGAACTGGGTGCGGTTGCTGCTGCGGGTGCCGGTGACGATCACCGATTGCTGGGCGGCGGTGGCGTTATCGGCGGCAGTGCCAACGTTACCGGTGGCGTTCTGGGCGTTGGCGTCGATCAGCGCGCCGCAGGCGAAAAGGGCGGCGGCGCTGGCAATGTGGCTACGTTTAAGGTTCATCGGCTTCGATCTGTGTTCAATCAGGTTGGTGAAATAAGCGGGCGTCAGCTTACAAAACCAGTGTGTCAGCGTCATGACGGCCGCCGTCAACGTGTGTCCCGCCGCAAAAAGAATTTCCGGTACTGAAGGATTTAGGCGGGTAAAACCTCGGAAAAACAGCGACAATGACTTGCATATCCGCTACTTATCAACTCTGGAGTTTCCCTCGATGTTCGGCCTGTTTAAGCCCCCCGCCCTGTCGTCACGCCGGCTGCGCCTGAAGGAATCGGCGCTGTTCGCCACGCTCACGCCGCTCGAACTGAAAATCGTCGACGGCCTGATGCACGAGCGACGCTATCTGGCCGACGAGATCATCTTCGACGAGGGCGAGGAAGGCCAGGCGCTGTATGTGGTGATGTCGGGCCGGGTGCTGGTCACCCGGCAAGTCGGCTTCGCGCGCGAGGTGGTGGCCGAGTTATCGGCCGGCGCCTTTTTCGGCGACATGGCGCTGCTGGACAACTCGCCGCGCAACGCCCAGACCCGCGCGATGGAAAATTGCGAACTGGCGGTGTTTTTCCGCGCCGACTTCATGGGACTGATGGAAACGGACGCCGTGATCGGCTACAAGATCGCGCTGGCGCTCGCGCGCCACATCGGCAACCGCCTGCGCGAATGGATGACCGACACGCCGCAAATCGAGGCGCTATGAATTTCATGCCCACCCAGCAGCGGGCCGGCCCCGTGGTCTGGTGCGGCATCATCGCCGCCACCTGCGCGCTGCTGTTCCTGTTGCAGCAGATGCTGTTCCTGGCGATCCCGTTCCTGGTCGGCATCGTGCTGTACTACATCCTGCGACCGCCGATGCAGCGTCTGCTGCGCACCGGCATGAGCCTCAATGCCGCCACGTTGGCGGTCTGCATGGTGTTCGTGCTGGTGCTGCTGCTGGCCGGCCTGGTGGCGGCGCTGTGGGATGCCGGGCCGTCCGAACCGTGGCCGGACATGCTGGGCCGATACGTCACCGGCGGCCTGGAGTTCGTGCGCCACACGATGCTGTCGCTCGAGCGCGAATTTCCGATCCTGCGCAAGGCCAGGCTGGCGCGCACCGTCAACAACACCGTCAGCGCGTTCACCGGCACCTTCGTGCAAAAACACCTGACCGAGATCCTGGTGTCGGTGGCGGCGTCGCTGCCGTCGCTGCTGCTGGCGCCGTTCCTGACGTTCTTCTTCCTGCGCGACGGCCTGCGCTTCAAGAAATTTTTGGCGCGCGCGGTGCCGAACGCCTTCTTCGAAAAGACGCTGTGCCTGCTGCACGAGGTCGACCAGACCGCGCACCGCTACTTCGGCGGCTTGATCAAGCTCACCATCCTGGACACGGCGGTGCTGGCGCTGGGCCTGTGGGCGATCGGCGTGTCGTCGCCGCTGGTGCTGGGGCTGATCGCGGCGGTGCTGGCGTGGGTGCCGTATGTCGGCTCGATCCTCGGCTGCGTGCTGGTGGTGATGGTGGCCTCGACCGACGCGCCCGGCGATCCGGCGGTGGCCTACCTGGCCATCGGCGTGTTCATCCTGGTGCGCCTGCTCGACGACTTCGTCTTCATGCCGCTGACGTTGGGGCGCAGCCTGCACATTCACCCGCTGATCACGGTGCTGATGATCTTCATCGGCGGCTACGTGGCCGGCGTGGCCGGATTGATGCTGGTGCTGCCGCTGCTGGGCGTGGTCATGGTCGTCGGCGAAACGCTGGGCCGACTCATCACCGACCCGCGCCTGCGGGCGCGCCACCGCAACGCCATCCACTTGCGCACCAAACAGGCCAGCTACGACCTGATCAGCTAATCTCTAGAACGAAGCCGGTTCGGGCCGATAGCGGCCTTTACCGGAACTTACGACGATGTTAGCCGATTTCTATTGACTTTTAAATGAGAATCGTTATCATTCCTGTTCCAGATTAAATACCATTAATTACGATGTGCCGCAGACCATGATTTGACGCGGCAAGATCGGCCGTGCGCCGTCGCCACATCGCCTTAACCGACAACAGGAATCGATGAATACCGCCCCACCGCGTTTCAAACTGAACCAGCTCGCCCTCTGCGTGGGCATGGCGCTGCCATTCGTCGCCCAGGCGCAAAGCGAAAGCGCCGAATCGAACACGGCCGTTCTGCCGCAGGTCCAGGTGACCGCCGACAAGATGACCGACACCACCGAGGGCACCGGTTCGTACACGACCGGCCGCACCCGGACCGCCCTGCCGCTGAGCATGTCGCTGCGCGATACGCCGCAAGCGGTCACCGTGGTCACCCAGCAGCGCATCGAAGACCAGGGCCTCACCACGGTCAGTGACATCGTCAACAACGTCACCGGCATCTCGGTCAACCAATACGAAACCAACCGCGCCGGCTTCACCGCGCGCGGCTTCGAGATCAACAACCTGCAAGTGGACGGCATCCCGACCACCTGGGACCAGGCGTGGAGCGCCGGCGAAGTGGCCGGCAGCCTGGCCATCTACGACCGCGTTGAGGTGGTGCGCGGCGCGACCGGCCTGATGACCGGCGCCGGCAACCCGTCGGCCGCCATCAACCTGGTGCGCAAACGCGCCAGCAGCAAGGAACTGACCGGCTCGGCCGAGATCGGCATCGGCCGCTGGAACGAGCGCCGCGCGCAGGTCGACGTCTCGACGCCGCTGACGCAGGCCGGCAACGTGCGCGCGCGCGTGGTGGGCGAGTACAAGGAAGGCGACAGCTGGGTCGACTTCGCCTCGAACAAGAACAAAACCATCTACGGCGTCGTCGAAGCGGACCTGACGCCGAAGACCCTGCTGTCGGTTGGCGTCAGCCGCCAGGAATCCGATCCGGAAGGCCCCATGTGGGGCAGCCTGCCTTACTGGTACACCGACGGCTCGAAAACCAACTGGCGCCGGTCGAAAACCACGGCCGCCGACTGGACCACGTGGGCGTCGTCGTACGAAAACTATTTCGCCAATCTGGAGCACACCCTCGACAATGGCTGGAAAGTGCGCGCCACCTATAGCTACGGCGACCGCAAGGGCGATTCGCACATCCTGTACCTGTCGGGCATGCCCGACCGCGTGACCGGCGTGGGCATGAACGCCTTCGCCGGCTCCTACGTCACCAACACCAAGCAGAACGACGCCGGCCTGCACGCCAGCGGTCCGTTCGAACTGGGCGGACGCAAGCACGAGGCCGCGATCGGCTACCAGCACTCGAAGCAAACCTTCAACTCCAACAACCGCGCCGCCGATTTCGGCAGCCAGTCGTCGGCCGTGGGCGACTTCAACAACTTCGACCCGACCGCCTATCCGCAGCCTAGCTGGGGCGCGCAAACCTTCTATGAAGGCAGCACCATCAAGCAGGAAGGCCTGTACGGCGTGGCCCGCTTCTCGCTGGCCGATCCGCTCAAGCTGATTGTCGGCGCGCGCGTGAGCAACTACGAGAAAAACGCCAACCGCAGCTTTGGCGGGCCGTACGCCATCAAGTACGACAAGGAAGTGACGCCTTTCGCCGGCCTGGTCTACGACATCAACGACACGTACTCGACCTTTGTCAGCTACACCGACATCTTCCAGCCGCAAAACCTGAAAGACTTCGCCGGCAACATGCTCGATCCGATCGTCGGCAAGAGCACCGAGGCCGGCATCAAAGGCGAGCATTTCGGCGGCCGCCTGAATACCTCGTTCTCGGTGTTCCGCATCAAGCAGGACAATCTGGGCCAGGAAGTCGACCAGATCGACCGCGACGGCGAGGCCGGCCCGCTGATCCCGGAAACCTATTACACCGCCGCCGAAGGCGCCAAGAGCACCGGCTTCGAGATGGAAGCGTCGGGCGAACTGGCGCGCGGCTGGAACGCCACCGTCGGCTACTCGCAATTCAAGGCGCGCGACGCC
>DASVTJ010000011.1:0-30567 GCA_036387635.1 Duganella sp. | reverse complement strand
GGCGACGTACGAATACCTGGTGCCGATCATCAAGGGCTGGTCGACCGAGATGTCGCAAGACGTCGCGCGCGACGGCGTGCAGGTGCACGGCGGCATGGGCTTCATCGAAGAGACCGGCGCGGCGCAGCACTACCGCGACGCTAAGATCCTGACGATCTACGAGGGCACCACGGCGATCCAGGCCAACGATCTGGTCGGCCGCAAGACCGTGCGCGACGGCGGCGCAGTCGCCAAGGCCATCATCGTGCAGGTGCGCGAGACGGAGGCGCAACTGGCGGCCAACGGCTCGGCCGACGCCAAGGCGATCCTGGCGCAATTATCGAACGGCAGCAAGGATCTGGAAGCGGTGGTCGACTACATGGTGGCCAACATGAAGAGCGACATCAAGGGCGTGTTCTCCGGCAGCGTGCTGTACCTGAAGCTGGCCGGCATCGTGCTGGGCGGCTGGCAAATGGCGCGTGCGGCCGTGATCGCGCAGCAGAAGCTCGACGCCAACGACGGCGACGCCAGCTTCTACAAAGCGAAGATCGCCACCGCGCGCTTCTTTGCCGACCACATCCTGTCGCAATCGTCGGGCCTGCGCACCGCCATCGTCGACGGCAGCGCCGGCGTGCTGGCGCTGAGCGAGGACCAGTTCTAAAAGCTTCATTGTCCTGGTGCCACGATGGTAGGCTTGTCGGTCTGAATCCGTTTGCGTGTCCGCCGCGTAAAAAGAGCTTCGCCACACCGAGGTTCGCCATGAATACCATCGTCATCAACGGTACTTACAGGAAAGACCGCCGCAAGGCTTATGCCATCCGGCGTATGAACATCGCGGCCGAGCGCATGCTGGTTGCACCAACGGCATCGGAGGAAATCACGGCCGGTCACTGGGTGCTGGCCTGGGCCGTGGCGGCCGGCGCCCGTCCCTCCGCGCGGGCGCTACGCGAAGCCGACGCGGGCCACACTACCTTGGTCCAGCCACGTCTGCACTAAGGGCGCGGCGCGCCGCCCGTCGCCGTTGCCACCATACCTCATCCTGTACGCCGCCACCCATTCATTGCTGAATAGTGCATATTCGGCAATGTGCATTGTTTGTCCATGGCAAATCAGCCATGATAGCCGCACACTGTGGGCTGGGTAACGGGGCTGTGTAACGGGGCTGTGTAACGGGGCAGGGCTAACGATGATGCGAAGCGGAATTGACGTTCGGATGTCGGAAAAGGAACTGGACGGTATGCTCGCCGCCCCCGACTGGGAGCAACTGAACGCTCAGGTGCTCGCCTTGCTGGCTGGAACGGGCATTAGCGATTTTTTCATCCGCATCGAGGTCGACGTCGGCGATGGCAGCACCTGTTCGCACTGCTTCGGCAGCTTGCCGGGAGCGCTGCTGCAATCTTTCAACGCCAATCTGAAAGGGCAGGACGATTTGGTCAACCGCCACATTGCCCGCTCCGGCCTGCCGCTGGTGTGGAACACCGAGCGCCTCTGTGGCGCGGCCGCCGGCCAGCCGTACGCGCTGTTGCGCGCGCGCGGCATCTGCGAGGGCATCAGCGTCACAGCGCGCGACGCGCTGGCCGTGAGCCGGGTCGATTTCTACCGCCAAGCGGCGTCCGGCCATGGCTTGCCGACCTCGCTGACGGCGGATTTGATGCTGCTCGGCTCCTATCTGCACGAAGCTGTGCGCGATTTGTGGAACCAGCAAAACAGCCAGCAGGCGCCCAGCCTGACCGAGCGCGAGCAGGCGTGCCTGTATTGGAGCGCGGTCGGCAAGACCGGCAAGGAAACGGCGATGATCCTGAGCATCTCCCACCACACCGTTTATTTCCACCTCAAAAACGCCGCGCGCAAATTTAACGTTTATTCCACCCGCCACGCGATCAACCGCGCCACCCGGCTTGGCATGATCAAGCCGCTGTCGTCGGCCCACGGCTGACCGCGCGTCTCGCGCGCCCAGCGGCCCGCACGGCCAGCCGGATACCCGACCAGCCAATCCGCAGAGCCCGGGCAGCACGACCAGCCGGCCGTGCGCCCGGTTACCGGGCTAGCCCGCCTGACGGGCGCCCGACGGCTGTGGCAGCACCGAGTGCGCGGTGCGGGCGATCGCCGTCGCCAGCGGCGTGCCGGCGATCTTCAGCGTGCGCTCGGTCAGCTCGCTGGAAAACGCCCACGGCTTGTTGTGCAGATACAGCATCTCGATCAACTCGCGCATGGCCGGATTGAATACGCCCAGCATCCGCATCATCAACGGCCCGGCGGTGCGCAGCTTGACCGGTTGGCCGCCGTGCACGGCGATCTGGTCGAGGAACTGGCGCAGCGAGGCGCCGCTGTGCGACGGCGCGTGCCAGTGGCGGCCGAAGGCCTCCTCGTCGGCGCCAACGCGCACCATTGCGGCGGCAAAGTCCGGCACGTAGGTGAACGCGTGCGCCGTGTTGGGATCGCCGATGATGTAGGTCGGCTTTCCGCTCAAGGCGCTGGCGAACACGCTTTTGCCGACGCTGGACTGTTCGACGCCGGGACCGAAGAAGGTTGCCGCGCGTACCACCGCCACCCGCACCCGGCCTTGGCCGTCGAGCCGCATCAGGCGCTCGGCCACCTGCTGGCGCACGCGGCCCTTGCGGCTGCACGGTTCGCTCGGGCTGCCTTCCTGGAACGCGCTCTCGCACTGGCCGTAGCCGTAGACGTTGTCGGCCAACACGATGCGCACCTGCTTGCCGGCCACCGCCGCCGCGATGCCCTCGGCCATCGCCGGAAACTGCGTTTGCCATTGCCAGTAGGCCGGCGCCGCGCATACGTACAACACGGTCGGGCCGTCGATCAACGCGGCCAGCTGCGCCGCGTCGCTGGCGTCGCAGGCGGCGGTGCGCCACTTGCCCACTTGGCGGCCGCTGCGGCTGAGCATGAGCGGGGCGATGCCGCGCTCGTCGAGGCAAGCGGCGATGCCCAGGCCGAGCACGCCGGAGCCGAGGATGAGGTGTTTGAAATTGTCCACGATGTGTCCTGTAAAGGTAAAGGTAATAGAGAGACGGCGCCAGCCCGGCGCGCCGGCGTTGTCAGGCGCCGCGGCGCAGCATGTCGAGGCGGGCGCGGATGTCGCCCACCAGCTTGGCCTCCTGGGTCTGCAGGAAGAAATGGCCGCCGCTGTATTCCAGCGTCTCCAGCGGGCCGTGCGTGTGCGCACCCCAGCCGTCGATGTCGTCGCGCGAGCAGTGGGCGTCGCGCCGTCCGCTCATCCCGCAAATGGGCAGCGCCAGCTCGGCGCACGGTTCCGGCGCCAGCGCCTGGTACCAGTCGTCGAGCAGCATGAAGTCGGCTTTGATGGTCGGCAGCAACAGCTGCATCAGTTCGGCGTTATCGAGTAGCGCCGCCGGTGTGCCTTCGAGCCGCCGCAGTTCGTCGATGAAGTCGGCGTCGTTCATGGCCGCCACCCGGCGCGGCGCGCGCGCCAGATGCGGCGGCTTGCAGCCGGAGACGAACAGGCAGTCCGGTTGGCCGGTGCCGCGCCGCAGCAGTTCGAGCGCGACATGATGCGCCAGCAATGCGCCCATGCTGTGGCCGTAGAACGCGAAGCTGGCCGGCTGGCGCTCGGTCGCCAGCGCGTCGGCGATGTCGCGCACCAGCACCCGGTGGTCGGTCTCGGCCGCTTCGAGCATGCGGCTCCCGCGTCCCGGCAGCTGGATGCCTACCAGCTCGTAGCTGTCGTCGAAGTACGCCGGCCATTGGCGGAAAACCGCCGCGCTGCCGCCGGCGTAGGCGAACAGGTACAGACGGGTGCGCACACGGCCGGCGTCGGCGACGGCATAGCGGTGCAGATAGGCGTTGTGCGCGGCCGGCTGGCGCGCGCTGGCGGCCAGCGCTGCAAGGCCGGCCGGCGAGGTGTGCAGGCCTTGATTGCCCGGGGAGGCAAAGGAGGCCGAACCAGTGTTGTTGATCATGATCGTTCCCGTTCAAAAAGTGCTGCGGATACCGGTTTGCACCGATGATTTGACCAGCCGGCCGAAGTCGGAGCGGTCGCCGCCGAAGTTGCGGCTCGCTACGACGAACAGCTGGTGGTGGTTGCTCAGGTAATACGTCAGCGAGCCGGAGACGCTGGCGCCGCGACCGGCGCCGATCGGCTTGGCCCAGCGCAGCGCGACGTCGCCCTTGTCCATCCACTCGGTGCGCAGCAGCTGCACGAACAGATAGTTGCGGCTCATGTAAGGCAGGTTCGGCGCCAGCGCGCGGCCCAGCGTTTGCGCCGCCGCGCCGCTACCGGCGTCCTGGCGCCGGAACGCCGTCGCCGCTTGCGCGCCGGCGTCGTCGTACGCGCGGCGCTCGCCGGCGCCGTAGCCCTCGTTACCGTGCAGCCATTCGACGGTGGCCGTCCAGCCCGATTCGACGGTGTAGCTGGCGCCGCCCAGTATCGAATACGACAGCTTTTTTTCGTTTAGCTTGCTTTGGGCGAAGCGTGGCTCGTCATTGCCGCCGATGCCGCCGATGCCGCCGCCATTGTCGGCGCGCGGCCGCACAAACCAGCCGCCGTTGCCGCGTCCTGCCGACAGGTCGACATAGGCCAACGCGGCCTTCGACAGCGGCAGCGTGCCGTACAGGCCGAGCCGGCGCACGCCGTTGTCGCGCCGCGAGACGATCGCCCCGGCGCTGGCGTCGTCGCCGATCCAGTCGAGGCGCAACGCCGAGGTCGGCGAGAAGCTGGCCGGATCGGCTTCCAGCCGGCCATGGCGGTAGTTGCGCATCGCCGCCAGCGTCACGCCCGGCGCCGGAAACCATTGCAGTTGCCAGATGTCTTTGCCGTACAGTTCCTGGATCGGATTGGTCTTGCCGGTCTCGACGAAAAATGGGTTGCTGGGCGAGAGGAAGTAGGCGCTGCCCCATTGCGGCACCGAGCGGCCGACGCCGATCTCGGCCTGGTCGCCGAGGCGGCAACGCACGCCGCCCTCGTTGACAAAGGTGGCGTGCGTGGCGTTCGCCACCGGCGCGGCGCCGGGGATGCCGTCGGCGTCGCCGCCGACGCGGCGGTTGTACTGCGCGCGCAGCTTTGCCGCGGCGCCGCAGCCGCCCAGCTTGGCCGTCAGGTTGACGCGCAATTCGGCGTCGCCCTGGCGCCGGGCGATGCGCGCCAGCGCGTTGTCGGGATTGAAGCGGCTGTCGGCGGGCGACAGCGCGCTGCCGTACAGCAGCGTCTGGCCGAAAACCGTATAAGGCGCCGGACCGGCGGCGAGCGCTTCGGCCGCGCTGTCGTCCCCGGCGGCGGCATTGGCTGCGTCGGCGTCGGCGTTGGCGTCGGCCGGCGGCGCCGCCAACGAACAGGCCAGCGTCACCGCAAGCGCCGACACTGAAACTGCACGGCAAAGGCGCGGCGGTGGCTGCATGGCGGCCATCAGCGCGTCAACGCCGAAAGCGTGAGCTCGTCGCGCGGAATGGCCGCCACCTTGATCGACGAGTACTCCAGCACCGAGACGTTGCCGTTGACGATGGCGTCGCGGATCACCATTCGGCTGATGAACGGCTGCTTGCGGCCGTCGCGCTCGATGGTGTTGCCGGTTTCGAACACGGCCGACTTGAACAGCTTGCCCGACACGGTGTAAAAGTCGGCCTTGACCGGCACCATGCGCGCGCGCGAGATGTAGTAGACGATGCGGTCGTACGTCACCCACTTGTTCTTGCCGATCAGGTTAAGCACGTACACCGGCTCGCCGTCGATCTGCTGTTCGGGCAGCAGCGTGGCGTCGTACTCCTTGACATAGTTGGTCGAGGCGATGTCGCCGTTGGCGGCCGGCCCCATCATCTTTTGCCGGCTCGAAATCGACACCGGTTTCTGGATGTCGGGGCGGCCGTACCACATGTTGCGCCCCAGTTGCAGCAGCCGTCCGCCGGCCGAGCGCGCGGGGAAGAAGGTCTCGGCCACGCTGTTGTCGCCGTCGGCCTTGACGCGCATCTTGCGCACGTTCTCGCCGGCATCGGGGTCGATCGCGGTGATGGTCAAATCCCAGGCGATGCCGGGCAGGCCGCCGCCGCGACTGCGGTCGGTCGTTTCAAGCAGTTGTTCGGCACTCATCGCCTCGGCGGCGCCGGCGCGGGGAGTGGCGCCGGCCAGCAGGGCGGCGGCCAGGATCAGGGGGAGCAGGGTTTGCATGATAAGTCTCCGTTCAGGGTAGGAGTCAGGCGAAGGCCAAGGCGTCGACGATGCCACGGCGCGCCGCCTTGAACGACGGCAGCAGCGCCGCCAGCAAGGCCAATAGCAGCACCACGGCGGCCACGAAGCCGATGCGGCCCCAGTCCAGATCGACCAGCAGGTCGACCGCGAACGAGGAGTTCGGGGGCACGTACGAGATGCCGGCGCCGTTGACGGCCGCCGCCAGCAGCAGCGTCGCCACCAGGCCGACGCCGATGCCGCACAAGGCCAGCCAGCCCGCCTCCAGCGCGAACAGGCGGATCACGCCGAAGGTGCGCATGCCCAGCGCGCGCAAGGTGCCGATCTCGCGGGTGCGCTCGATCACCGTCATCGAGATGGTGTTGGCGATGCTCATGGCGGCGATGACGAAGACGATGGCGGCGATGAAGGCGAAGATCATGTCGAACAGGCCGCGCACCTGCGTGTAAAAGCTCGACAGCTCCTTCCACGTCTTGATCTCGACGTCGAAACCGGCCGCCTTGAGGCTCGCGGCCAGCGCGTCGCGCTTGGGCAGCGTCTGGGCGGCGTCGTCGAGCAGCACCACGAAACGCTCGACGCCTTCGGTATCGAGCAGCATTTGCGTGAACCCCAGCGGCAGTACCAGGTATTTGTCGTTGGTGTTGACGTTACCGGTGTTGAAGACGTCGACGATCTGCGCGTCCATGGCGTTGGCCTGGCCGTCGATGGTGGCGGTCATCAGGGTGACGGTGCTGCCGATTTTGTAGTCGAGCAGCTTGGCCAGGTCGGACGATACCGCCACGCCGTACTTTTGCGCCGGATCGAGCTTGCCGCCGGCGCCCTCGACCAAGCCTTCGCGCAGGATCGCGGCGTCGCTGGCAACCACGCCTTCGCCGACGAAGATGGTCGAGGCGTTGCCGTTGGAGGCCATGCCGCTGATGTTCAGACGCGGCGACACCAGCCGCACGCCGCCGGTGTCGGCAACGATGGTGCGCAGGCGCGCAGTTTCGGCGGCGTTGAACATGTAGCGCTTCGGTTTCAGTTTCCCTTCCAGCAGCATGCCGCGCTTGTAGACGGTCAGGTGGCCGAGGCGTTCGCCGGCGACCGCCTGCACCTGCAGGCTGCCGTAGACGTTGGCGATGTAACCGGAGAACAGGTTGATGGCGGTAAGGCCGGCGGCGATCGCCAGGATCGTGGCCAGGCTGCGGTGGCGGTTGCGCATCACGTTGCGCAGCGCGAGCAAAATCATGTTCATCTCAATGGTCTCCGGTGGCGATGCGGCCGTCGCGCAGGTGCACGGTGCGGTCCATGTGGCCGAGGATGCGGCTGTCATGGGTGGAAAATACGAACGTGGTGTTGAAGTCGCGCCGCAACGACGCGATCAACTCGATGACGACCATGCTGGTGTCGGTATCGAGGTTGGCGGTCGGTTCGTCGGCCACCACCAAGCGCGGGCGCGTCACCAGCGCGCGGGCGATGGCCACGCGCTGGCGCTGGCCGCCGCTCATGCGGTCCGGGTAGGCGTCCAATTGCGCGCCCAGGCCGACGCGCGCCAGCAAATCGCGGGCACGCTGCGGATCGCCGGCAGCGAGCTTGCCGCGCAGGCGCAGCGGCAGCAGCACGTTCTCCAGCGCCGACAGCACCGGGATCAGGTTGAAGCTCTGGAAGATGAAACCGATCGAGGCGCTGCGCAGATCGGCCTTGGCGTCGCGCCCCAGCGCCAGCACGTCCTGGCCGGCGATGACGACGCTGCCGCTGGTCGGTTCGTCGAGCATGCCGACCATGTTGAGCAGCGTCGATTTGCCGCTGCCGGATGGGCCGCAGATGGCCAGCATCTCGCGTTCGGCGATGACCAGGTCGACGCCGCGCAGCGCCTCTACCGTCAGCGCGCCTTGGCGATAGCTTTTGTGGATGGCGCCCAGGCGCGCCAGCTCCTTGACCGGAGCCGGGGAAGGGGAATGGGCGCTGACCGGCGCCGCCGCGTGCTTGGCCACTGGGGCCGGAATATCGAGCATCATGCTGTTATCCTTGTTAAGAGCAAAAAAGGGATGGGGCGCGTGGCGTCATGCGAGCGCGCCGCCTGCCGGTTGCGAGGCCTCGTCAATCGTCGTGCCGGCCAGCGCTTGGTTCTTCGTTCCGGTCGTCTCGTCGCCTTCGGCGTGCAGCGCACGGATCAGCGCCGCCTGCGCGGCCACCGTCGGATGTTGGAACACGTGCTTGAGGGTGACGTCGCAGTCGAACGCCTGGCGCAGCGCCAGCACCATCTTGATGGCGAACAGCGAGTCGCCGCCGGCCTGGAAAAAGTCCTCGGTCACGCCGACCTCCGGCACTTCCAGCAAGGTGCGCCACAGCGTGGCGACGGCGGCCTCGGTGGCGTCGCGCGGGCCGACCCGTTCGCGCACCACCAGCGGCGCCGCATCGGGCGCCGGCAGCAGACGGCGATCGACCTTGCCGTTGGAGCTGAGCGGCAGCTCGTCGAGGGGACGCAGCGCGTGCGGCACCATGTAGGCCGGCAGTCGCGCCAGGAGGAAGCCGCGCAGCGCCGCCACGTCGAGCGTGGCGCCCGGCCGCAGGCAGTAGAAGGCGCCGAGGCGTTTCTCGGCATGTCGCTCGCCGTGACACACCACCACCGCTTCGCGGATCGAAGGATGCTGCAGTAGCGCCGCCTCGATTTCACCAAGTTCGATGCGGAAGCCCTGCACCTTGACCTGCTGGTCCTGGCGGCCGAGGAACTCGATGTTGCCGTCGGCCAGACGGCGTCCCAGGTCGCCGGTGCGATACAAGCGCTCGCCGGTGCGCGGATGCGTGACGAAGGCGGCGTCGGTCAGCGCCGGGTTGTCCCAATAGCCCAGCGCCAGGCCGATGCCGCCGAGGTACAGCGAACCGGCCACCCACGTCGGCGCCGGCTCCATGCGGTGGTCCAGCACGTGGATCGACTGGTTGCGCATGGCGTGGCCGTACGGGATGCTGGTCCACGCCGGATCGACCGCCTCGATCGGATACCACACCGACCAGATCGACGCCTCGGTGGCGCCGCCCAGGCTGCGCACGCGGGCGCGCGGAAACACTTGCTGGATGCGGCCCGGCAGGTTGACGGCGATCCAGTCGCCACTGAGCATGACGTGGCGCACCGACAGCGCCGGCAGCGCGCCGCGTTCGCAGTAATCGACCAGCAGCGCGCACAGCGCAGGCACGGAATTCCACACCGTCACCTGGTGTTCGGCGACGAGTTGCTGCCAGTGCGATGGATCGAGGCGGCGCTCATTGGCCGGCAATATCAGCGTGGCGCCGGCGGCCAGCGTGCCGAAGTAGTCGTAGACCGACAAATCGAAGCTGAGCGAGGACACCGACAGCACGCGGTCGTCGGCGCCGATGGACAGGCTGGCGTTGACGTCTTCGATGGTGTTGACGGCGCCGCGATGGTCGATCACTACGCCTTTCGGCTTGCCGGTCGAGCCGGAGGTGAAGATCACATAGGCGATCCCGTCGACGCGCGCCAGGCTCGGTTCGAGCAGCGCGGCCGGCGCCGTGCAGCTGGCGTCGAGCGCCAGCACGCTGGTGGTGGCGCCATCGCGCGCGGCCAGTAGCGGCGTCACGCGCGCCACCAGGTCCGGCGTGGTGACGAGCGTCGTTACGCGTCCATCGACCAGCAGTTCGGCGATGCGCTGGTCCGGCAGGGCCGGATCGACCGGCATGTAGGCGCCGCCGCCGTTCATGATGCCGAGGGTGGCGGCCACCTGTTCCCAGCCCTTGTGCATGATCACGGCCACCAGTTCATTCGGCTGGACGCCTGCCAGCGTCATTTGGCCGCGCACCCAGGCCGCGTGCGCGGCCAGTTCGGCGTAGCTTAGGCGCAGGCCCGGGGCGGCGATCGCGGTCGCCTGCGGCCGCTGTCGCAGACTCGCGCTGAACAGCGTATCGAGCGTATCGAGCGTGGTCGTACTGGCTGGTGTCGATGCCGCCGACAGGGTGGGCAAGGTGGACTGCGTCGCGGCCAAGGCCAGCCCGAGGTCGGTCAGCGGGCTGTCCCACGCCGCGTCGTCGTCGGCCAGCCGGCGCGTCAGCGCGCAATAGGCGGCGAACATCTCTTCGATCAAGCCGGCCGGGTACAGCTCCAGCACCACGTCCCAGTTACACAGCAGGACATGATCGTCCTCCCACACGCCGCAGTCGAGCCAGACCTGCGAGGTTTGCGTGACGCCGTCGCGGTAGATCGGCGTGATCGGGAAGGCGCTCTGGCGTTTAGGAATCGGCACCACCAGCGCGCTGGTGAACACCACCGGCATCTTGGCGCGGGTGGCGCCGCCGTGGGCGCGGGTCAGGTCGCGCAGCACCTGCACGCCGCTGATGTCGTGGTGTTCCAGGTCGTTCCACAGGTCCGCCTGCACGCGCCGGGCGCGTTCGGCGAAGGTCGCCCCTTGCGCCAGGTCGACGCTGAGCAGCGTCAGCGAGGTGAACTCGCCGACGATGTCGTTGACCTGCGGGTGCATCGGATGGCGGTTCAGGAACGTCAGGTTCAGCGAGAAGGCCGGCTCGGCGCTGTAACGCGCCAGCACCTCGGCGTAGGCCGCCAGCATCAAGCCGGTGGTGGTCAGGCCGGCGCGCACCGCGCGTTTTTTCAGGCGCGTCCAGGTGGCGCGGTCGAACGTTTCGTGTAGCCGGGTGAAGCGCGGCTTCTTGAGCAGGGTCGGGTCCATCGCCATCGGCAACTCCGGCGCGGCCGGCAGGTCGCGCACCCGCTCGCGCCAGTACGCCAACGAACGGCGATAGCGTTCGGTGGCGCGGATCTTGTCCTCGGCGATGACGTAGTCGCGGAACGACAGCGTCAACGGCGGCAGCGCGACTTCTTCGTCGAGGTAGAACTTGACCAGGTCCTCGATGATGATGACAAAGCTCCAGACGTCGAAGATCAGGGCGTCGTTACTGAAGTGGATGCGGGCGTCGGCGCCAGGCAGCAGAGTCACGCGCACGTCGAACACCGGCCAGCGGTGCACGTCGAGCATCTGGTGCGACATCTGCGCACGCACCGAATCGATGCCGGCGTCGACCTGTTCCGGCGTGGCGGCGCGCAGATCGAGCACGTCGATCGTGTAGTTCGGGACCGACTCGAGAATGCGTTGGGTGCCGTCGTGCAGGATTTCGGCGCGCAGCATGTCGTGGCGCGCGACCACCTTGTTCCAGGCCCGCTCGAAGCGCGCCGGGTCGATGTCGACGGTGCCCATCTCGTCATAGCTGTGGGTGGTGACGTTGCCGAACTCGAACACCTCGTTACGGCCCAGCCAATATGCTTGCTGTACCTCGGTCAGCGCGAACGGCAGGTGGCGCGAGGCCGGATCGGTGATCACCGTCGGCAGCGCGTTGATGGTGGCGTCATACTCGGCGCTGGTGCCGCGCAGCGCGCTGATGGCGCGCGCCAGGGCTGCGATGGTCGGGTTGACGAACAGCTGTTGCAACGGCAGGTCGATCTGGAAGGCGTCGCGGACGCGCGCCACCAGCTGGAACGCCAGCAGCGAGTGGCCGCCCAGCGCGAAGAAGCTGTCATGCACGCCGACGCGGGCCACGCCGAACATCTGGATCCAGATGGTTGCCAGGATCTCCTCGTCTAGCGTGCGCGGCGAGACGAAGCCATGCACCGTACCGGCGCCGTCGGCGCCAGGTGCCGGCAGGCGCGCGCGATCGACCTTGCCGTTGGCCGACAGCGGCAGCGCCTCCAGCGCCACATAACGCGCCGGCAGCATGTAGGCCGGCAGCCGCGCGCGCAGGTGTGCCTCGATGGCGGCGGTATCGGGCAGTGCGTCGCCGACCATATAGGCCACCACGCGGCCTTCGGTCGCGCCTGCGCCGTCGCCACTGTGGCCATCGCGGCCATTGTGGCCGTTGTCGCCATGTTCGCCGGTATCGGTGCGCACGGCGGCGGCGCAGTCGTCGATGCCGGGCAGGGCGCGCAGCGCCATTTCGATCTCGCCCAGCTCGATGCGCATGCCGCGCAGCTTGACCTGGCTGTCGCGCCGGCCCAGCAGCTCGATGGCGCCGTCGATACCGATGCGGCCCATGTCGCCGGTGCGGTACAGGCGCGCGTGCGGATCGGACGACAGCGGGTCGGACACGAATTTCTCGGCGGTGAGCGCGTCGCGGTTCAGATAGCCGTACGCGACGCCGGCGCCGCCGACGCACAGTTCACCGGGTACGCCCGGCGGCAGCGGTTGCAGCGCGGCGTCCAGTACCCAGACGGCGACGTTGGGGAACGGCCGCCCGATCGGCACCAGCGCGCCGTCTGCGCGGCCGGCCAGCGCGCCCTCGAACAGCGTGCTATCGATGGTCGCCTCGGCCATGCCGTAGGAGTTGATCAGGCGCGCGTCGGCGTCGAGCAGCGCGCGGTAGCGGCGGTACTCGCCGGCGTACCAGGTGTCCGACGCCACCACCAGCACTCGCAGGCCGTCCAGGCGCAGGCGCTCGGTCGCCAGATGCTCGGCCAGCGCGCGGAACGTGGCGGGCACGAATTCGGCGCAGTCGACGCCGTGCTCGCGCATCAGCGCGTGCAGCCGGTCCGGCGCGCCAAGCAAAGGCTGTGGGCATACCAGCAGCGTTTTGCCGGAACCTAGCGCGCGTATTAGATCGCCGCAGAAGACGTCGAACTGGAAGCTGGCCATCTGCAGGTGGACGTTCAGCAGGTCGAGCCGGTAATGGCGCTGCCAGCCGACGTAGGCGTTGACCCAGTTTCCGTGGGTGACCAGCACGCCCTTCGGCTGGCCGGTGGTACCGGACGTGTAGACCACGTAGGCCCCGTCTTCGGGGGCCAGCGCCAGCGACGGCGCGTTGTCGGAATAGTCGGCGAGGTTGGTGACGCCAGAAAGCTCATCAGTGCCCGTATCGACTCGGTCGGCATGTTCGCCAAGCGTCAGGCGCGCGCGCGCGGCCGGGCCAGGGCCGGCCGCGGTGTCGATCACGCACGCCAGCGCGGCGTCGTCGACGATCAGCGCCAGGCGGGCCGGCGGATGCGCCGGGTCCAGCGCGACGAACGCGGCGCCGGCCTTGAGCACACCGACGACGGCGGCGATCAACGTCGCGCCGCGCTCCATGCAAACACCGACCACGTCGCCGCGCTGGACGCCGCGTGCGATCAGCGCGTGGGCGACGCGGTTCGCTTGCGCGTCCAGCTGCGCATAGCTGACGCGGGTATCGCCGTCGATGACGGCGGTGGCGCGTGGCGCTTCGGCGGCGCGGCGCGCGAACAGCGCCACCACGTCGCCGCACGGAGCGTCGATGCATTCGCCGACGCTGGCCTTGCGCACGGCGGCCAGTTCACCGTCGGCCAGCATTCTTAAGGCCGACACGGCGCACGCCGGCTCGGCCAGCACCGCCCGCGCCAGTTGCGCGAAGTGTTCGGCCAAGGCGGCGATGCGGCCGGCGTCGAACAGGTCGGTGCTGTATTCGAAGATGCAGTTGGCGCCTTCCGCGCTGTGATACACGTCCAGCGACAGGTCGAACTTGGCGGTGCCGCAGTCGACGTCCAGATAGCTGACCGCCAGCGCACCGGCGCGGATCGGCGCCAGCGCGTTCTGGTAGGTGTAGAGCACTTGGAAGATCGGGTGGAAGCCGGCCACGCGCGGCGGGTTGACCGCCTCGATGATGGCGTCGAACGGCAGGTCCGGGTGGGCAAAGGCTTCCAGACTGGCGTGTTTGACGGACGCCAGCAGATCGAGGAAGCCGAGCTCCGGACGCAGCGCGGCGCGGATCGGCAGCGTGTTGACGAACACGCCCACCAGCGGCGCCAGATCGGGGTGCTGGCGGCCGGAGACCGGCGTGCCGACGATCAGGTCGCGCTGGCCGGTATGACGGAACAGCAGGACGTTAAACAGCGCCAAGAAGGCGGCGTACGGCGTGGCGCCGGCGCCGGCGGCCAGCGCCACCAGGCCGTCCGACAGCGCGCGTGGCAGCACCAGTTTGTGGATCGCGCCGCGATAGCTGGGCGCTTGCGGGCGCGCGCGATCGGCCGGCAGGTCCAGCGGCGATGGCGGGGCGGCCAGCGCAGCACGCCAGAACGCCGCTTCGACGCCTTGGCGCGCGGCTTGGCCGGCGCGCCCGCGCCAGAGCACGTAGTCGCTGTACTGGTGGGTCGGCGCGGGCAGCAGGCCGGCCTGGCGCGCGGCGCCGGCGTCGTACAGCGCGAACAGCTCGCGGGCGAATACGCCGAGCGACCAGCCGTCGAAGACGATGTGGTGGAAGCTGAGCACCAGCACGTGGGCGCGGGAGCCGACGGCCAGCAAGCGCGCGCGCCAGGCCGGACCGGTTTGCAGGTCGAACGGTTGCAGCAGCACGTCGCGAATGCGCGCCGCCAAATCCGCATCGCCTTTGGTATCGCCGTCGGCATCATCGTCGGCAGCCGGAACGTTCAGCGCATCCGGCGCCAGATCGATTCCGCCGGCATTGTCGACGATTTGGAAAGGCACGCCGTCGCCATCGGTCTCGAAGCGCGTACGCAGGATCTCGTGGCGCTGTTGCAGCGTGGCGAGCGCGCCGCGCAGCGCATCCATGTCGAGCGCGCCGTCGAGGCGGAACACGCCGGGGATGTTGTAGGCGCTATTGGCACCGTCGAGCTGCGCCATCAACCACAGGCGCGTCTGCGGCGGCGACAGCGGGCCGCGCCCGCACGGCGCGCGGCGCAGGCCTTGGCTTTCGGCGTCGGCCGCCTCGCGCAGCAGCGCGCGTTTGACGGCGTCGCGCTGGTCGGCGCTCAATTCACCCAATTTCGATGCGAGACTGCTCATTTCGATGACTCCTGATTGGTAAGGTCGTTCAGCAGGGCAGCCCGGTCGGCGGGACTGAGTGCGTCGAGGTTGGCGATGATGTCGGCGACCGCTGCGTCGTGCACCACCACGCGCTTGTCGTGCAGCTGTGGCAGCACCAGCGCGGCGATGTCATTGGCGCTGACGCCGCGCAGCAGGTCGACGATGGCCACGCCGACCTTGAGCGATTGTTCAAGGCGATTTTTCAGTTCGATCGCCATCATCGAATCGAGTCCGTGCTGGCTGATGTTGGCGTCGGCGGCCAGCCCGGCGCCGTCGATGCGCAGCACCCGGCATGCCACCATCCGCACGTGGCAGGAAACCACATTGAGCATCGCGGCATCGTCCTCGCAGGCGGCGATCTGCGCCAGCACGTCGACCGGCGCGGCGCCGTCTTCGCAGACGCCGTCGGCGTCCTGGGCGCGCTGCTCGGCGATCAGTTGTTCGAGCATCGGCGCGGCGATGCCGAGCGGGCTGGTGTCGCCGACCACGGTCCATTTGGCGCCCAGCACCACGGCCTGGGTCACCCGTTCGCTCATCAGCCAGCCGAGCGCCTCGCATCCCTGTTCGGCCGTCATCGGGTAGAAGCCGCGATGGTGGAAGTGCGCCAGCAGGTCGAGTTGGGTGGCCATGCCGACGTCGCCCCACGGACCCCAGTTGATGCTGGTGGCCGGCAGGCCGTCGGCACGGCGGCGGTGCGCCAACGCGTCGAGGAAGGTGTTGGCGGCGGCGTAGTTGCCCTGTCCCATCGAGATCACCAGCGAAGCGACCGACGAGAACAAGGTGAAGAAGTCCAGCGGCGCGTCGGCCAGCGCCTGGTGCAGGTTCCAGGCGCCGAGCACCTTGGCCGGCATGACGGCGACGAAATCGGCGTCGCCGGTCTGGGTCAGCAGACGTGGATGGGCGACACCGGCGGCGTGGATCACGCCACGCACCGGTGGCCGCGCTTCGGCTTTGCGGCGCTCAAGCATGGCGTCGAGCGCTGCGCGGTCGCTGATGTCGAGCGCCTCGACGCTCACTTGCGCGCCCAGTTTTTCCATCTCCAGCACCCGCGCCACGCGGTGCGCGGCCGGATGGTCCGGCGCCAGCGCCGCCCACCCGGCGCGCGGCGGCAGGCCTTCGCGGCCGATCAGCACCAGATGGCCGGCGCCATGGCGTGTCATCCAGCGCGCCACTTCCAGGCCGAGCGCACCGAGGCCGCCGGTGATCAGGTAGCTGGCGTCGGCGCGCAGCCGTGGCGGCACCGGCAGGCGCGCCGCCGGCGCGCAATCGACCAGGCGCAGCACGTGGCGCGCTCCGTCGCGGTAGGCGATTTGGTCTTCGGCGCCGGAACCCAGGCACTCGTCCACCAGGTGGCGGGCGTCGTCGCCGTGCGGCGCGGCCGGCAGGTCGACAATGCCGCCCCACAGGTCGATATGCTCGCCGTGGCCCAGCACCCGCGCCATGCCCCACACCGGCGCGCGGAACGGGTCGGGACGATCGCCGGGCAGTACAGGCTGGGTGCCGCGCGTGGCGATCCACAGGCGCGGCTTGACCGGACCTGCCAGCGCCGCCAGCGCCTGCGTCAAATGCAGCGTGACCAGGCAGCCGCGCGCGATGTCGGCGTCGATGTCGCTTTTGGACGGCAGGTCACCCAGCGGAGGCCAGCACAGGTCCAGGTGCAGCACGCCGCGCAGGTCGGCGGCGCCGGCGTCGTTGATGCGCGCCAGCCAGGCTTCGCGACCGCCTTCGGCGATGGCCGATGATGGCAGGCAGATGGCGCTATGGCCGCGGCGGGCGAATTCGGCGGCGACGGCGTCGGCCAGTTCCGGCGCGCCGCCGTAGACATACCAGCGTCCGGAAGCGACGGTTGGCGATGGCGCCAAAAACGGCGAAAACGGCGACGCCGGCGACGCCGGCGATATCGGCGACATCGGCGACATCGGCGCCGCCGCCGCTGCCGCCGCTGCCGGCATCGATGCGGCCATTGTCGTCGCGGATGTCGCCGTCGCGGCCGAAGCGGCGGCCAGCGGCGCCAGCGGCCAGCTTGGCTGGTACAGGCGCTGCGGCGTCACGGCGAACGGCGCGGCAGCGTCCAGCGCGCGGGCCCCGCAGCCGCTAATTTCCAGCAGCAGCGCGCCTTCGTCGTCGAGCATGCGGATGTTGCCGCGCATGCCCTGGGCGTCGCGGCCGGTGATGACGGCGTGGATCCACAGCCGTTGCGGCAGCGCCGCCAGGATGCCCCCTTCGGCCACGCCGGTCGGCATGTAGACGGTGGCGGCGCCGTCGAACGGCAGCGCGGCAGCCAGCGTCTGGAAGCACAGGTCGAGCAGCGCCGGGTGGATGCCGAACTGGTTCATCGTGGTGTGCAGCGCGGCCGGCACTTCAACCCGCGCCAGCGCCTCGTCGTCGCCACGGCGCAGCGACTCGATACCACGGAACAGCGGGCCGTATTCGAGGCCCAGGCGCTCGAAGTGGGTGTAGCACTCGGCCGCCGTGACGGCGCCGGGGCAGCGCCGCGCCAGCGCGTCGAGGTCTTGCCGCGCCAGCGCGGCGCGCCGTCCGGTCAGCAGCTGGCCGGTGCAGTGCAGTTGCCATGCCGCCAGCGGCTGATCGAACAGGCGGCTGGCGATGCGGAACTCGTAGGTGCGCGGATCGACGCTGATGCGCAAGGTCAGCGCCTGGTCGGCGGCCAGGTACAGCGCCTTGCGGAACACGACGTTGGCGAAGGTGGTCAGCGCCAGCTCGCCGAACAGGCAGCGCGCGGCGTGCGCCGCCATCTCGACGTAGCCTGCGCCGGGGAACACCACCGTGCCCTGGATGCAGTGGTCTTGCAGGAAGCCGAGCGTGGCGCGGTCCAGGTCCGCTTCCCAGGTCGGCACGTCGGTATCGAGCCGGCGCGCCAGGATCGGGTGTTCGGCGGCGCCGGCGCGGTGCGCCTGTGAGGATTCGGTCTCGTACCAGTGGCGCTGGTGGCGCCACGGATAGCACGGCAGCGGCAGCGCCAGGCCGGCCGGCAGCGCGCCGGCCCAGTCGATGGCGGCGCCGTGGCAGAACAGCAGGCCCAGTGCGTGGCGCATCTGGACGGCGTCGTCGCGGTCGCGGCGCAAGGTCGGCACCACGTGCGCGGCGATGCCGTGCATGATGGCGTTCTCCTGCAGCGAACCGGCCAGCACCGGATGCGGCGCCAGTTCGACGAAGTGGCGGTGGCCCTCGGCCAGCGCGGCGTTGACGGCGTCGGCGAAGTACACCGGCTGGCGCATGTTGTGATACCAGTAGGCGGCGTCGTGGACGGCGCCGACCACGCGCCCGCCGCTGACGGTGGAATACAGCGGGATGGTTGGCGCGCTGGGCGCCAGATCGGCCAGCGCGGCCATCAGCGGCGCTTCGAGCGGCTCCATGTAAATGCTGTGGAACGGCACTTGCACTTTTAGGGCGCGCGCGAACACGCGCTTGGCCTCAAGCGCCAGGCGCAGGCGCTCGATGCCGTCGGCGCCGCCGGCGATGGTGACCTGGGTCGGGCCGTTGACCGCCGCCAAGGTCAGCGTCGGGTCGTCCAGCGCGGCCAGTTCGGCCAAGGCCTCGCGCTGCCCCAGACCGATCGCCAGCATGCGGCCGGTGCCGGCCGTCCGGTGCTGCAGGTGGCTGCGGTGGTAGATCACGCGTACCGCCTGCTCCAGTGTCAGGCAGCCGGCCACGTAGGCGGCGGCCGGTTCGCCCGCGCTGTGGCCGATGATGGCGGCCGGGCGCACGCCCCATGCGGCCAGCAGCTCGGCTAACGCCACTTGCAGGATGAAGTTGGCCGGTTGGGCGATGTCGGTGTCGGCCATGCGCGAGGTGTCCTCGGTGGCCAGCATCTGGGCCAGGATGGCGCCGCCGGCGAGGGTGTCGAACAGCGCCGCGCAGCGCTCGGCGCTGGCGCGAAACAGCGGCTCGTTGCGCAGCAGCTGCTGGCCCATGCCCCACCACTGCGGACCCATGCCGGAGAAGACGAACACCGGCGCCGGCGCAAGCGCGCCCGCGCCACCGGCGGCAGGCGGCAGGGCGGCAACGGGCTGGGTCGCCAGGCGGGCGTGGTGGCGGCCTTCGGCCAGCGCGCGCAGCGCTTCAATCAGTTCCTCGCGGTCGGCGGCGCCGACGCAGGCGCGGCATGGCAGGTGTTCGCGCCGCGTGGCCGCGCTCCAGGCGACGTCGCGCAGCGCGGCGCCGGCCAGCGCGCCGCCGGCGTCGAGGGCGTTGGCAAAGGAGCCGCCGAGCGCGCGCAGCGCGTCCGGATGGCGCGCCGACAGCGGCAGCATGAACGGCGCGTGGCCGTCGGCGTCGGCCGGCGGCTGCGCGCGCGCCGGCGCGGCGGCCAGGATGGCGTGGGCGTTGGTGCCGCCGAAGCCAAAGGAATTGACGCCGGCGCAGGCGCCGTCGGCGTGCGCCGGCAGCGCCGTGACGGCCAGTGGAATGGCCAGGTTCAGCGCGTCGAGGTCGATCTTTGGATTGCGGCTGCGGAAGTGCGGATGCGGGGGCACCAGCCCGTGTTGCAGCACCAGGCTGGCCTTGATCAAACCGGCCACGCCGGCGGCGGCCTCGGTGTGGCCGATGTTGGTCTTGATCGAACCGAGCAGGCATGGCTGGCCGGTGGCGCGGCCGGCGCCGAGCGCGCGGCCGATGGCGTTGGCCTCGATCGGGTCGCCGACCGGGGTGCCGGTGCCGTGCGCCTCGACGTAGGCGACCTGGCCGGGCTGAACGCCGGCGGCGGCGCAGGCGCGCGCGATCAGCGCTTGCTGGGCGTCGCCGCTGGGCACGGTCAGGCCGTCGCTGTGGCCGTCCTGGTTGACGGCCGTGGCGCGGATCACCGAATAGATATGGTCGCCGTCGGCGAGCGCCTCGTCGAGCCGCTTGAGGACAACGATGCCGGCGCCTTCGCCGCGCACGTAGCCGTCGGCGCGCGCGTCGAAGGCGCGCGAGCGGCCGGTTGGCGAGAGCATGCCGGCGCGCGACTCGGCGATGGTGTAGCTGGGGCCGAGCAGGGCGTTGACGCCGCCGGCGACAGCCAGCGTCGACTCGCCACTGGCCAGGCTTTGGCACGCCAGGTGGATCGCCACCAGCGACGACGAGCAGGCCGTGTCGAGCGCCATGCTGGGGCCCTGGAAGCCGAATACGTACGAGAGCCGGTTGGCCAGCATCGTCATCACCGAACCGGTGGCGGTGTGCGGCTCGACGGCGCGGTATTCGGTGCCGCCGAGCTGCATCAGCATATAGTCGAGCGTGAAGCCGCCCATGAACACGCCGACGGCGCTGCCGCGCAATTGCGCCGGCAGCTGGCCGCCGTCCTCGAGCGCCTGCCAGCATACCTCCAGCAGCATGCGCTGCTGCGGATCCATCAACGCCGCCTCGCGCGGCGATATGTTGAAGAACTCGGCGTCGAAGCCGTCGATGTCGTCGACGAATCCGCCCCAGCGGCTGGCCGTCTTGCCGGCCAGGCCGCGTTGCGGATGGAAGTGGCGGTCGGCGTTCCAGCGCGCGGCGGGCACCTCGCCGACGCTGTCGGCGCCGGCCAGCAGGTTGCGCCATAAGGTGTGGGGATCGTCGGCCTGGCCGGGGAAGCGGCAGCCGATACCGATGACGGCGATGGCCGCCGCCGGCGCGGCGGCCGGGGGCGGCGGGGACGGCACGCGAGGAGTGGGGGTTGTCATGGTTTTAACAGTCGGGTCAACATTCATGAGGGATAGCTCTGGACGGGGCGGGTCGAAAGCGCGGCACGCAAGGTCGCCGGGGCGCGGCGCCGTTGTGATAATGACAATGTAACAGTGTGGATTTTGTCGCGTAAGCTACGAATAATAGGAGTAGCCAGCGGGGTGTTTTTATGGGGAACCAATAAGCGTCGGGCGCGACGCGGCGGTGCCCGTTGGCGTCGGGTCGGGAATACGCGACAGCCGGCGCGGCTCGGCGGACGGCCGTCATCCAGCGGTCACAGGGCGGTCACACAGCGGTCATGCCGCCGTCATGGAATGGTCATGGAGCTGTCATGCAAGCGGGCGCTAAGGGCGTACCGCGCGCATGCCGACGTCACGCTGCGGGAGGTGAGCCCGTTGCGCTACATCAGATCGGGGTCGGTGGCGGTGGCGCTGGCGGGCACGCCCGGCTGGCCCAGCGCGGCGCGCAGGCCCTCGGCCAGCAGCGCGAATACGGTTTTGATGCGACGGCTGTGGCGCAGTTCGCGGTGCGCCGTCAGCCATAGCGGCAACGGCGGGATCGCCGACGGCGGCATCACCATGTGCATGCCGGCGGCGTGGTCGGCCACCACGCACGGCGCCAGACAGATGCCGGCGCCGGCTTGCGCCAGCTGCCAGCCGACGATGTGGTTGTCGCAGCGGATGCCGAAGAAGTCGCGCTTGACGTGCATGCCGGCGTCGCGAAAGCCGCGTAGCAGCGCATCTGAGGTGTCGTACCCGATCCAGTGGTAACGCTCCAGGTGGGTCGGATCGAGCGTGCCGCCCATGCGTGCGACGTAATCGGCGTGTGCGTAGGCGCCCAGGTCGAGCTGGCCGATGCGGCGGGCGATCAGGCCGCCTTGGTTGACGCCGGTGTGGCGCAGCGCGATGTCGGCTTGGCGCTCAAGCAAATTCTCGACCTGGTTCGACACCACCAGTTCGATCTGAATCTCCGGATGGCGGGCGCGGATGCCGGTGATGATCGGCGGCAGCAGGTAGGCCGACGTCATTTCGCTGGCCGTCAGGCGCACGGTGCCGTCGAGCTGCTGGGTATGGCCGAGTGCGGCCAGCGACACCGATTGCGCCGCCTGGCGCATGCGCCGTGCCGGCTCCAGCAGCGCCTCGCCGGCCTCGGTCAGGCGCAGGCCGCGCGCGGCGCGCTCGAACAGCGACAGGCCGATGTGCAGTTCGAGTTCCTCGATCTTGCGGCTCAGCGTCGGCTGGCTGGCGCCCAGCAAGGTGGCCGCCGCCGTCAGCGAACCGCTGTCGACGACCGCCAGAAACACGCGGATCAGGTGCCAGTCGAGTTCCGGCGGGGCGGTCAGGGGTGGCGGCTTTTTTTGCATCAGTCAGCGTATCGATGAAGAGAATGCCATCGTACCCGGTTCGACGGCGTCGAGCCGTACTTCGCGCAGCGTGATCGTGGCGCTTGCCCGTGCCCCGTTCACCGAGCCCGCCGGAACGCCAGTGATCGGCGCGTGCAGGGCCACCGCCAGCGCGTGGCCGGGGTCGGGCGCGCCGGCGTGGAATTGCCAGTCGGCGCCGGCAGGCGCGTTGCCGAGGCGGCACGCCACCGCGCCGGTGTCGAGCGTGAACGCGACCCGCGTCAGATCGATGCCGATGCCTTCGCCGGTGGCCTTGACGTAGGCCTCCTTGAGCGTCCACAAGGTGAAGAAGTAGCGGGCGCGTTCGGCAGAAGGCAACCCGTCCAGCAGCGCACGCTCGGCCGGCGAGCACACGATGTCGGCAACGCCGTCCATGTCGTCCATCGGACGCACCGTTTCGATGTCGAGCCCGCAGGCGCGCCCGCGCGTGACCACGCACCCGACCAGGCCGCTGGTGTGGCTCAGATTGCAGCTCAGCGTGTCGTGCGGCGGCGCCAGCTCGGGATGCGGCTTGCCGCGCGCGCCGCGCTGGAAACGCAGCCGCTCGGGCGCCACGCCGGTGTAGCCGGCCAGCACCAGACGCTGCAGTGCATGCGCGGCCAGATAGGCGTGGCGGTCGACTTCATGCCTTAGCGCGCGGTGGCGGGCGCGTTCGTCGTCGCTCAGCAGCGGCAGGTAGCGCGCCGCCAGCCGCGCCGGGTCGCACTCGGGCGGACGCGCCAGCCACACATGGGCGGCACCGTCCGGCAGCGTCAGGTTGTCGAAGGGCGGCGTGTCGCGCATGCTGGCGGCGCTCAGGCGGCGGGCGCGGTTGCATCGACCGGCGCACCGGCCAGCGCATCGACCAGCGCCTGATAAACGCGCACGGGTTCCTCGGCGATGCGGTTGAGCACGTAAAGGAAATGCTCCTCGCCGAAGACGACATATTCGCGGGTCGGAAAGCCGCGCGCCTTCAAACCGGCGATCTGCTCGGTGCCAAGTCCGATCAGCGATTCGAATTCGTACCGGCGCGGGTCGATGCGCTCTTTCAGAATCAGTTCGGAAAGATCTGCCTGGATGGCGCGGTCGTGCGTGGCGATCGAACATTTGTGCCCGCTCAACAGCAACTCGTGCGCGTAGCGTCGATAGGCCGCCGCCAGCTCCGCGCTGTTGCGATGGTACGAGATATCCTCGGATTCCAAGAACGCGCCCTTGACCAGCCGGATGCGCCCGGGCAGCTTCATCAGCTCCGGCAAGTCCCGCGCCGTACGGTGGCGCTTAGCCGGCACCGTGATGCCGACATTGTGCAAACCGTCTTCCCGGTGCAGCCGCGCGTAGACGGCGTAGATGTCGTCGGCCCGGTCATCGCCTTCCATCGAGATCATCACTTCGCGGTTGATCCCGGCCGCCGCCAGCGCCACGCGCCGCAGGTTGCGGTAGCCCAGCTCCAGGTCCACCATCGAGCCGATGTGCGACAGGTCCAGCGAAATCGAGCAGTTCAGGTTGCGCTCGCCGACCGCGCGCGTCAGTTCCATGAACACGTCCGTCTCGGCCATGGCGAAGGCTTCGTCGCGCACGCTCTCGCCCATATATTCCACCGACGCCGCGTGGCCTTGGGCGATGATGCCGTCCACCCGCGCCAGCGCCTCGCCAACCGTCCGGCCCGCCACATAGCGCTGCGACACCTTGTGCATGTAGGGCCGCAGCAGTGGATCGTTGCAGAACTTTTCTTTGGCGTTCTCGTCCAGCGCCAGCGCGCGCAGCGCCGTCGCGGCCTGATCGACCAGCGCTTGCCATTCGGCGGGGAAGGTGGGGGCGGTCATCGTCACTCCTGCTGGTCAAAGGAGCAATATTGTCGCACAGACGAAAAAAAACAGCCCGAAGGCTGTTCTGCTTTTCACGCAGGGATCGCCACGATCAGCGACGGACGATGCCGCCGTTCGAACGCTTGACCTGATCGCCCTTGGCCATGCCTGGATCTTCCTCGTAGGTGTAGCTGTCGCGCTTGCCGTCTTCGAATTCGACGTTGACGGTCCACTGCTTGCTGGTGCGCGCGTGCTCTTCGACTTTTTTGCCGGCATAGGCGCCGCCGGCGGCGCCCGCCACGGTCGCCAGTTTGCGGCCACCGCCGCTACCGACCTGGTTGCCCAGCAAGGCGCCCGCCACACCGCCGGCGATCAGGCCGACCGCGCCGCCTTCGCCTTTTTTCTCACCTTCGACCACCGAGGTGACCCGGCCGCAGTCGAGGCAGTTAGCTGCCGGCTTGCGCGTGGAGGCATTCTTGTACTCGGCCTTGACTTGCGAGTTCGATTTGTTGAATTCGGATTTGGCGTCGCGCAGGCATTGCATGCGGGCGCTCGATTGGATTTCTTCGGCGCACAGCTTCTTGTCGTCCGCGTAGCGCGTGGCGATGCGTTTGGTTTCGGCGTTGTAGTGTTCTTTGGAGCTTTGGGCCTGCGCCGTGGATGTCAGGGCGGCCATCGTCAGGGCCAGCAGAATTGTACGATTGATCATGGTAAGTCTCCTCATTGTCGTGTTAACCATATGCACCGCCAGTGTACAGTAAGTCAAATAAACGTGAGATTGTGGCAATCAAACTACCGGCCCCGAGCATCATGGCCGCCACCAGGATGATGGCCAGCGGCCAGTGCGACTCCGATTGCTTGCCAGAGCCGGCGTTGAAGCGCTCATCCCACTTATCGTCCGGCATCAGCCCCAGCACCAGCGCCTCCAGGAAGCCGACCAAGCCCGACAACATAATCGGAAGCAGTTTGAAGAAGCCGTCCGCCTGTGGCGCCAGGGTGGCGACCAGCCAGGCCGCCGGCAGGCAAGCCAGATGCGCCCACAACCAGGGATCGCGCGGCCCGCGCAGGTACAGGCGTTGCATGCCGAGCCCGCCGAACAGGAAGGCCAGCAGGGCGGCGATGGTCTTGTTTTTGTGGCGGGGAGGACGCGTGGAGGGAGTCGAAATCGTCATGGTGATCGATTAATTAGCCGGAAAGCATGCAGTATCGGTCATAATACCGGCCCGGCCCACCTTTTTATCGCTGTGGCTATTGCCCCGTGCGTCGGAACGGGGGATAATCTTCGATTACCCCAATTTGCCCGATTATTTCATCAACGCTTGCTGCTTCGCGGCAAAGCGCGCTATAATTTGCGGCTTTTTCCGTCTCAGCACACTTTTTGGAAATATTATGGTCGTTATTCGTTTAGCTCGTGGAGGCGCCAAGAAGCGTCCGTTCTTCAACATCGTTGCAACCGATTCGCGCAATCGCCGCGATGGCCGTTTCATCGAACGCATCGGTTTCTACAACCCGATGGCGCAGGGTGGCGAAGTGCCGCTGCGCATCACCGCTGACCGTCTGGCTCACTGGCAATCGGTCGGCGCACAACTGTCGCCAACCGTCGCTCGCCTGGTAGCGTCGAACAAAGCCGTTTAAGTCTGGCTGCTGGTTTGACCGATAAGAATGCATCCGGGGTGCAAGTCCCCGACGATTTGGCACAGGTAGGCTTTGTCTTCGGTGCCTACGGCGTCGCTGGCTGGGTGAGGATCCGTCCTTTCTCGGAAGATGCGGATGCGCTCCTGTCGGTGAAGACCTGGTGGATCGACAAGCCGAGCTTGCACGAAGTCGATGTCGCGCAGTGCAAACTGCATGGCGGCGACGTGGTCGCGCAGCTGGCGGGAGTGACCGATCGGAACGTCGCAGAAGCGCTCAAGGGCGCCGCTGTTTCGGTTCCGCGCAGTTGTTTCCCGGCCTTGTCCGATGACGAGTTTTATTGGACCGAGTTGATCGGTCTGGAAGTACAGAATCTGCAAGGCGAACAGCTTGGCACGGTGACTGACATGATGAGCAACGGTCCGCAGTCGATCTTGCGCATCGCTCCCGTCCCGGTGCCTGCCACTGCTGAACCCGAGGTCGCGGCGCCGGAGCGCCTGATTCCATTTGTCGACGCGTTCATCATCAAGGTGGACAAGGCGGGCAAAAAGATCACCGTCGACTGGGGCCTTGATTACTAAAGCTGAGAACATAAGGGCGGCCCGCCATGCAATTTGATGTCGTGACCTTGTTTCCCGAAATGTTCGCCGCATTGACGCAGTCGGGTATCACCCGGCGCGCCTTCGACCAGAACAAATGTGGCCTGTCGCTGTGGAATCCGCGTGATTTCACCACCGACAATCACCGCACCGTGGACGACCGCCCCTATGGTGGCGGCCCCGGCATGGTGATGCTGGCCAAGCCGCTGGAGGCGACACTGGCCGCCGCGAAGCAGCGCCAAACCGATGCCGGTTTGCCGCCGCCGCGCGTGGTGTTCATGTCGCCCCAGGGCAAGCAGTTGACGCACGAGCGTGTCATGCAGCTCAAGCAGGAGCCCGGTCTGGTGATCCTGTGCGGCAGGTATGAAGCGGTGGACCAGCGTTTGCTGGACCGATGCGTCGACGAGGAAATCAGCCTTGGCGATTTCGTGCTGTCCGGCGGCGAGCTGCCGGCGATGGCCTTGATGGACGCCGTGATCCGCCAGTTGCCCGGCGTGTTGAACACGGATGCCTCGGCGGTCGAAGACAGTTTCGTCAACGGCCTGCTCGACTCGCCGCACTACACGCGGCCGGAAACGTACGAAGGCGTGGGCGTGCCGCCGGTGCTGATGGGCGGTAACCACGCCGAGATCGAAAAATGGCGCCGCCAGCGCATGCTGGAAGCGACCGCGCGCAAGCGCCCCGATCTGCTGGTCAAAGCGCGCGACAGCGGTTTGCTGACCAAGCACGACGAGAAATTTTTGGCAGGTTTATAAAAACCTGTTGTTGTAGAAGCTTGTGGACATGTTGTCCGCCTGTTTAACCCCATCCTCTACTGGGCGAGTGTTTGAACAGCACTCATTAGCGCGCCAGCACGATGGTTTATGGAGTCTTAAAATGAATCTGATTCAACAACTTGAGCAAGAAGAAATTGCTCGCCTGGGCAAAACGATCCCAGCATTCGCCCCTGGCGATACCGTGATCGTCAACGTTAACGTAGTCGAAGGCACCCGCAAGCGCGCCCAGGCATACGAAGGCGTGGTCATCTCCCGTCGTAACCGTGGCCTGAACTCGAACTTCATCGTTCGCAAGATCTCGTCCGGCGAAGGCGTCGAGCGTACGTTCCAATTGTATTCGCCACTGATCGCTTCGATTGAAGTCAAGCGTCGCGGCGATGTCCGTCGCGCCAAGCTGTACTATCTGCGTGAGCGTTCGGGCAAATCGGCACGTATCAAAGAAAAGCTGCCACAGCGTCGCGTTGCAACGCCAGCAGTCGCCAAGTAATCACGGCGACAGCGTTGAAGACGTACGGCATTCCGATGGATGCCAGAAAGGCATCCGTCAGGGTGCCTTTTTTTATTTAACAGACAGAGGATGGTGTGTCCAAGCTCCCCTTTGACCCCGAACAGTTACCGATCGACGGCATCGCTGGCGAAGCGCCGGTGCCGCCGTCCGCGCTGACGGTCGATGCCCTGCGCCAGCGTTTTGCAGCGCCGCCCGTGTGGACACCCGAAGAGCTCGATGAATCGGTGGGCCGCCGCCCGGTGATGACCCCGGCCGCCGTGCTGATCCCCTTGGTCGACCGTCCCGACGGCGTCACCATGCTGCTCACGCGCCGCACCGCGCACCTGAACAACCACCCGGGCCAGATCAGTTTTCCCGGTGGCCGTGCTGAAAAGTACGATCTGGGCGCTTCCAGCACCGCCTTGCGCGAGGCGCAGGAAGAAATCGGCCTGGACGCGCGTCACGTCGAGATCATCGGCAGCTTGCCCGATTATCTGACCGGCACCGGCTACCACGTGGTGCCGGTGGTGGGTTTGCTGACGCCGCCGTTTCAGCTGGCCGCCGAGAGCAATGAAGTGGCCGACATCTTTGAAGTGCCGCTGGCGTTTTTGATGGACGGCGCCAACCACCAGCGCCTGTCGTATGTGCTACCGGCCGGCGGGCGCCGCCGCTTTTATGCCATGCCATTCGAAAATTTTTTCATCTGGGGCGCCACCGCCGGTATGATCCGCAACCTGTTTCACTTCCTGCGCGCCTGAGGCTGATTCTGAGCTTAAGGCTGAGCTTGAGCGCGGGCGCCAGCGCCATCGCAGGTTGATTCCGCCCCCTCTCTGCGCTATCGTAGCGGGGCCGGCTGTCTAGTATTGCCGTTTATTAAGGGATTTCGATGACTTTTCTCTCCATTCTGTGCGCGCTGCTGATCGAGCAACTCAAGCCGCTGCGCTCGGATAACATGATTTACGCCGAGATCAAAAGTTTCGCCATCCGCATGGAAACCTGGTTCAACGCCGGCAGCGCCTCCGATGGCAGGCTCGGCTGGTTCCTGATGGTCGGCGCGCTGATGGTGCCGACCGCCCTGATCTACTGGGTGCTCAGCTACTACAATCTGACCTTTGCCGCGTTTGCCTGGAACGTGCTGATCGTCTACCTGACCCTGGGCTTTCGCCACTACAGCCATTACTTCACCTCCATCCAGATCGCCCTCAACGCGGGCGATGAGCCGACCGCGCGTGCCTTGCTGGCCGAGTGGGCCAGGATCGACACGGTCGGCATGGAAACGACCGAAATCGCCCGCATCGCCGTGGAAAAATCCCTGGTGACGACGCACCGCAATGTGTTCGGCGTGTTTTTCTGGTTTCTCATGCCGCTCGGCCCCGCCTGCGCGGTGATGTACCGGGTGGCCGAATACCTGGCGCGTGCCTGGAATGAGCCGGACCATATGCACAACGAAGCCTTCGGCCAGTTTGCCGCGCGGGCGTTTTACTGGATCGACTGGGTGCCGGTGCGGATGACCGCGGTGGCCTTTGCCGTGGTCGGCAATTTCGAGGACGCCATCTACGCCTGGCGCAATTTCGCCCACCGCTGGGTCGATGAAGCCAAGGGCATCATCCTCACCGCCGGTGGCGGCGCCATGGGTGTGCGTCTTGGTTCGCCCTATGAAAACGCCTCGGGTGTCGGCCTCACCATCGATTCGGCCACGGTCGACTCGAGCGATGCCGATGCCGACGTGCTGCCCGGTGTCGAACCGACCGTGCGTGCGCTGCAGAGTACGGTGGGCCTGGTATGGCGCGCCTTATTGCTATGGATGATGATATTGTTGCTGTTGTCGGGCGCCGTCTGGCTCGGCTAAAACGCATTGATTGTGGGACGGCAGGGTAGGGGAGACAGGCTGGCGCTGGAGCAGGGCGCCTGACCATAAAGGGGACTTCAAGTCTTCTATAAGATATAATACTGCGTCAGCTGCCGGGAGAGATTATCCCGGCCCTTCCACGCCGCATCCTCTGTCGAGACCCGCCGCCCCATGGCTGAAACACCGCAAACCAGCATCGATGTCGCCGAGGAGTTTTTTATCCTCGGCCTGACCGCCGACGGCAAGCAATTTCGCCCAAGCGACTGGGCCGACCGCCTCAGCGGCGCCATGTCGTGTTTCCAGCCTGAAGGCTCGCGCAATGCGCGCCTGGCATTTTCGCCGTATGTGCGGCCGACCATGCTCAATGGCATCCGCGCCGTGGTGGTCGACAAGGCACTTAAAAGCATCGAACCGCTGGCCTATCACTTCGTGGTCGACTTCGCCAAGGACAACGATCTGCAGGTGGTGGAAGCGTGCGAGCTGCCGGATAACAATCCCAACAAGGCCAGGTAAGTCTGCCAGGTAAGCTTGCCTTAAGCGGATTGTCCGCTTGCCTCTGCTACTATCGGCTGTTCCCCTCATTCGCGAGTGACCATGATTTTTGCCAGCAGCGGGCGCCGTGCCTGCACGTTTTTATTTCTAGGCGCAGTGGCGCTCAATGCAAGCGCTGCATCCAGCACCGTCACCCTGCCAAAGGGTGTCACCAGCGGCCCATCCGTCGAAGGCATCAGCGAATACCGCCTGCCGAACGGTTTGAAGGTGCTGCTGTTCCCGGATACTTCGAAGCCGACCGTCACCGTCAACGTCACCTATCTGGTCGGCTCGCGCCATGAAAACTATGGCGAAACCGGCATGGCCCACCTGCTCGAGCACATGATGTTCAAGGGCGCGCCGCACAACCGTGATATCACCAAGCAGTTCGCCGAGCGCGGCATGCAGTTCAACGGCACCACCTCGCTCGACCGCACCAATTACTACGAAGTGTTCCAGGCCGCCGGCGACAATCTGCCCTGGGCGCTGCAGATGGAAGCGGACCGCATGACCGGCTCCTTCATCGCCCGCAAGGACCTCGACTCTGAAATGACCGTGGTCAGGAACGAGTACGAAAGCGGCGAGAATTCGCCGTCCTCGGTGTTGATGAAGCGCCTGCAAAGCGTGGCTTACGACTGGCACAGCTACGGCCGCTCCACCATCGGCAACCGCAGCGACATTGAAAACGTCGGCATCGGCAATCTGCAGGCCTTTTATAAAACCTGGTACCAGCCCGACAACGCGGTGCTGCTGGTGGCCGGGAAATTCGACGTCAAGCAGACGCTCGCCCTGATCGCGCAAAAGTTCGGCGCCATCCCGCGCCCGCGCCGCGAGCTGCCAAAATTCTGGACGGTCGAGCCGACCCAGGATGGCGAGCGCTCCTTTGAAGTGCGCCGCCAGGGCGATGTGCAGATCGTCGCCGTCGGCTACCACGTGCCCTCCGCC
>DASVTJ010000010.1:0-5720 GCA_036387635.1 Duganella sp. | reverse complement strand
CACGCGGCGCAGCAGCGCGCCGCCCTCGTCGGCCGCGAACTCGTTGGCCGCGAGCCAGTCGCGCGCCTGTTCGCCGACGGCGAAATCGGCCGTGATGTCGGCCTTGGCCGCGCCTTCGCGCACCACGCTGGCGTCGCCGCGCCCGCCCAGCGCCAAGGTCAGCGCGTCGATCAGGATCGACTTGCCGGCGCCGGTCTCGCCGGTGAAGACGGTGAAGCCGGCGGAAAATTCCAGTTCTATCGCGTCGACGATGACGAAATCACGGATGGACAGGGTACGGAGCATGGATGCCTGGGGTGATGGTGATGGTGGTGGTATAGGTGGCGTAGGTGGTGACGCGGCGGGTTAACTGAGCTTGCCTTCGCCCGACGGGTATTCGTTCCAGTGCAGCTTTTCGCGCAGCGTGTTGAAGTAGTTCCAGTCTTCCGGGTGCAGGAAGGTGATCGCGTGCGGCGAGCGTTGGATCACGATCTGGTCCTGCGCCTGCAGGCTGGCGAAGGTTTGCATGTCGAAGTTGACGCTGCAGTCGCGCCCGCGCACGATCTCGATGACGATCTGGCTCGATTCGGGCAGCACGATCGGCCGGTTCGACAGCGCGTGCGGCGCGATCGGCACCAGCACCACGCCGCCCAGGCTCGGATGCAGCAGCGGGCCGCCGGCCGACAGCGCGTACGCGGTCGAGCCGGTGGGGGTGGAGATGATCAGGCCGTCGGAGCGCTGGTTGTACATGAAGTGGCCGTCGACGTCGACCCGCAGCTCGGCCATGCCGGCGCCGGCGCCGCGCGCGACGACCACGTCGTTGACGGCCAGGCCGCAGTGGATGGTCTGGCCGTCGCGGCGCACGCGCCCTTCGAGCAGCGTGCGGCGCTCGGCCTTGTAGCTGCCGCCCAGGATCTTGGCCAGCACGTCGAGCATGCCGTCGAGCGGGATGTCGGTCATGAAGCCCAGGCGGCCCTGGTTGATGCCGATCAGCGGCACGTCGAACGGCGCCAGCTGGCGCGCGATGCCGAGCATGGTGCCGTCGCCGCCCATGACGATGGCCGCGTCGCACTCGGCGCCGATATCGGCCGCGCTCAGCGCGCGCACGTCCTCGAATCCCGGCACCAGGTGGCCGGCGGTCTGCTCGTCGAACACCACCGTGTAGCCGCCCTGGCGCAGGAAATCCATCACGCTGCGCACCGACCCGGCGATGCCGTCGGTGTTCGGGCGCACGACCAGTGCAATGGTGTGGAAAACGGCATGCGTGGCGGTCATAAAAATCTCGGCAAAAAGTGGGTCGGCAACACGCAGCAGAGTAACCCATAACGCCGGCTTCTGCCATCACCCGTCGGCCCACCCGTTACTGTACGTTTAGACAGTATTTTCCGCAGTATAGTGCGCGTCCCGCAAGACTGCAAGCACCGGCCCGGTTTTGACCCGCCGCCATCGTCATGAGAGCCATTCAATACCGCGTTGCGTGCGGTGGTGCACGTGCCGTTTGGTCCGCTCAAGGTAGGCTATCGTCCAGTATCCCACTTTAGCGATGCAAGCTGGCGATCGGCGACCGAGCGCGCGGCCAATTTCGTTAGAACAACGATTCCAAGGAGAGGCAACATGAAAGACCAACAGATCAATACCGAAGAAAAAATCAAAAACGACGGCCAGCAGCGCATGCCGCACGAGCGCGACGAGTCGCCCGACGGCCAGGAGATCGAGCCGCGCAGCGTCATGAAGCAGGCCGCCGCCGACGTCGAAAGCGGCATGGTCGACACCGACGCGCGCAACAAGCCCGGCGTCGAGCACGTGAAAACCCCGGTGCCGCGCGACGCCACCGCCCAACCGCAGCCCAACACCACGCGCGATTGACGCCGCCGCATCCCGTCCATCCAGACCGTCCCGCGCACCATCTATCAAGGCCATGATGAAAACCACCACCGTACGCACCGCCCTTATCCTGCTCGGCGTCGTGCTGGCGCCCCACGCGGCGCTGGCCCAGACCCAGCCGACGTCGACCGGCTATCCGGTCGGCTTCGGCCCCAATCCGGTCCTGCCGGAGCCGGACCGCTCGTTGATCCCCACGGTCAACGTTGCCGAGGTCGACCGCTGGACCGCGCAGGAAACCCCGCGTCCGGCGGCCGGCTTCGCCGTCACCGCCTACGCGCGCGGGCTGGACCACCCGCGCTGGGTCTACACGCTGCCCAACGGCGACGTGCTGGTGGCTGAAACCAACGCCCCGCCCAAGCCGGACGACAGCAAGGGCATCAAGGGCGCCGTCATGAAGCACCAGATGAAAAAGGCCGGCGCGGTCACCGAATCGGCCAACCGCATCACGCTGCTGCGCGGCCTCGACGCCAACGGCGTGGCGCAGAGCCGCACGGTGTTCCTCAAGGGTTTGAATTCGCCGTTCGGCATGGCGCTGGTCGGCAACAACCTGTACGTGGCCAACAGCGACGCCATCGTGCGCTTCCCGTACAAGGAAGGCGAGACCAGCATCAGCGCGCCCGGCGTCAAGGTCATGGACCTGCCGGCCGGCACGCTAAACCACCACTGGACCAAGAACATCATCGCCAGCCCCGACGGCAAGTTCATCTACGCCACCGTCGGATCGAACAGCAACGTCGCCGAAAACGGCATGGAAGCCGAAGAAGGCCGCGCGGCGATCTGGCAACTGGACCTGGCCACCAACAAGGCGCGCCTGTTCGCCACCGGCCTGCGCAACCCGAACGGCATGGGCTGGGAGCCGCACACCAAAACCTTGTGGACCGCCGTCAACGAGCGCGACGAGCTGGGCAACGATCTGGTGCCCGACTATATGACGTCGGTGAAGGACGGCGGCTTCTACGGCTGGCCGTACAGCTACTTCGGCCAGAAAGTCGACAAGCGCGTAAAAACGCCGAAGCCGGAACTGGTGGCCAAGGCCATCGTGCCGGACTACGCGCTGGGCGGCCACACGGCCTCGCTGGGCCTGGCCTTCTACGAGGGCAAGCTGTTCCCGCAGTCGTACCAGGGCGGCGTGTTCATCGGCCAGCACGGCTCATGGAACCGCAAGCCGTACAGCGGCTACAAGGTGGTGTTCGTGCCGTTCAGCAACGGCAAGCCGTCCGGTCCGCCGCAGGACTTCCTGGCCGGCTTCCTCGACAAGAACGGCAAGGCGCAGGGCCGTCCGGTCGGCGTGGCCGTCGACAAGGCCGGCGCGCTGCTGGTGGCCGACGACGTCGGCAACATCATTTGGCGCGTGGCCCCGGCCGCCGCCAAGACGGCCAGCCGCTAAGCCGGCGGGAGTCGAAAAACGCAGTGTGCGGAAGCGAACGGACTGAGCCGCACACCGCGTCCATGATGGCAGTTCGCACTACAACACCCACCAACATCGAACGGAGATTACATGAGCAACGAACGCGCAGGATCAGCAGTATGGAGCGGCGCACTGAAAGACGGCGCCGGTAAAATCTCCACCCAGAGCGGCGCCATGGACGGCGTGCAATACGGCTTCAACACCCGCTTCGAAGACGGCCCGGGCACCAATCCGGAAGAGTTGATCGGCGCCGCGCACGCTGGCTGCTTCACGATGGCACTGTCGGGCATCCTGGCCGAAGCCGGCATGACGGCCAAGCATCTGGCCACCACCGCCACCGTCACGCTCGACAAGGTCGACGGCGCCTTCGCCATCACCAAGGTGCACCTGAACCTGGTGGCGACCATTCCCGGCGCCGACCAGCAGAAATTCGACGAGGCCGCGCAAAAAGCCAAGGTCAATTGCCCGGTATCGAAGCTGCTGAACGCCGAGATCACGCTCGACGCCAAGCTCGAGGCGTAAGCAGAGTTACGGCAAAACGCATAGAATCCCGGTTTATTTAATTCCACCGAAAGACTACGATGCGTATTTTGCACACCATGCTGCGGGTCGGCGACCTTCAGCGCTCGATCGACTTTTACACCAACGTGCTGGGTATGAAACTGCTGCGCACCAGCGATAACCCAGAGTACCAGTACACGTTGGCGTTCGTGGGCTACGGTTCCAATCCCGAGCACGCCGAGCTGGAGCTGACGTACAACTACGGCACCACCAGCTACGACATGGGCAACGCCTACGGCCACATCGCCATTTCGGCCGACGACATTTATGCGGCCGCCGCGGCGGTGCGCGCCAACGGCGGCACCGTCACCCGCGAGCCGGGCCCGGTCAAGGGCGGCTCGACGGTGATCGCCTTCGTCACCGATCCGGACGGCTACAAGATCGAATTGATCGAACGCAGTTTCGAAGGCAAGGGCGCGGGACTCTAAGCTTCTTCGCCAGGCGGATCAACCGGACCGGTTAATCCGCCCTCCCTATCACCTATCTTCCATCACGGCTGCTATCAACGGGCCAGCAGAGCGTTAACCGGTCCCAGGTCCTCTTCCTTCAGCGAGCCGGCTGCCGCCTTCAGGCGCAGGCCGTTCATGATGGTGTCGTAGCGCGCCTTCGACAGGTCTTTTTGCGTGGCGTATAACTGGCGCTGGGCGTTGAGCACGTCGATGTTGATGCGCACGCCGACCTGATAGCCGAGCTTGTTCGAGTCGAGCGACGACTTGCTCGACACTTCCGCCGCCTCCAGCGCGCGCACCTGGGCCAGCCCGCTGTTCATGCCGAGGAAGGCCTGGCGCGCGTTTTGCGACGCCACCCGCCTGGTCGACTCGAGCTCGTTACGGGCGCGGTCCTCCAACGCTATGCTTTCGCGTACCCTGCTGGTGACGGCAAAGCCGTTGAAGATCGGCACGTTCCACACCACGCCGATGGCGTTGTTCTTGCTGTTGCTGATGTTGGACTGGTTGGAGTGCTGTGACGACGCCGTCAGGCTCGCCGTCGGCATGTGGTTGGCGCGGCTGCGCGAGATCTCGCGCTTGGCGATCTCCAGCGCCAGCTCGGACGAGATGACGGCGAAGTTCTGGCCTTCGGCAGCGCTGATCCACGGCTCCACCGCGGCCGGTTCCGGCGCGGCGATGGTCACGCCGGCGCGCAGCGGCGCCAGCTCGGCCGGCGCCTGGCCGATGATCACCTGCAGCGCGGCGCGCCTGTTGTCGAGGTCGTTGATGGCGGCGAACTCCTGCGCCACCACCAGATCGTAGGCGGCCTGCGCCTCGTGGGTGTCGGTGATGGTCTGGGTGCCCACTTCGAAGTTGCGCTTGGCCGAGGCCAGCTGTTCGGTGGTGGCCGCTTTCTGCGCCTGGGTCGAGGTCAGGTTGTCTTGCGCCGTGAGCACGTCGAAATAGGCTTGCGCCACGCGAGTGATCAGGTCGAGCCGGGCCTGGCCAAACGCGGCCTCGGCCTGCGCCTGGGTCAACTTGCTCTGCTGGTAGGTCTGCCACAAGCCCAAATTGAACAGCGGCTGCGACAGCGACACGTTATACGTGTTGGTGCGGACGCTGCTCTCCTGCCGCAAAGCGGCGATCGGCTGGCCGTCGGGCGTGGTCTGGCCGAACGTGTTGCCGCTGGAGTCGCCTGAGTTGCGGGTATAGGAACCGCTGGCGCTGATGGTCGGCAGCAATCCGGAGCGCCCCTGCGTGATCCGCTCGCGACCAGCCTCCAGCAAAGAGCGCGCGCTGGCGTACGTGGCGTCGTTGCTGAGCGCTTGCTGGTAGACTTGGATAAGATCGGCCGCCTGTGCGTTGAGCGTCAAAAAGGCGCTGGTGATCAGCACGGCGATAAGGGGTCTCTGCATTGCATTCTCCGTTGGAGTCATCAAAAGTTGATCAAATCAAAAACA
>DASVTJ010000009.1:0-4273 GCA_036387635.1 Duganella sp. | reverse complement strand
CCTCATTTCAGTGTAAACTATCGGTGAGGGACAGCTGCTAGCGGCGCGATGTTACAGCATTTGTCCATGGCAGAGCGGCGGCATCGAGACACCAAGCACCAGCACACAGAGAGCAACGCGTATGAAGAAGAGCAAAATCGGAAAAACTCTACCTGTACCCGGCCTCAGGAAGGGTGCACCCCAAGAGGAGGCGCACGATGCGCCCCCGGACGACATCGACGAGTTGGGGCCCATTGCCGCCAGCGCCGGCGCGACGCCGCCGCTGAACCTGGCCAACCATTTCCTGATCGCGATGCCTTCCATGCAAGACCCGGTTTTCGGCGGCAGCGTGGTGTATGTCTGCGAGCACAACGAAAACGGCGTATTGGGCGTGGTGATCAATAAGCCCACCGATATGACGATGCAGGTGTTGTTCGAACGGATAGACCTCAAGCTTGAGACCGGCCCCGGCGTGGCCTCGCACGTGGACGAGCCGATCATGTTCGGCGGCCCGGTGCAGGACGACCGGGGTTTCGTGCTGCACACGCCGGGCAACCGCTATTCGTCGTCGCTGACGGTCACCGATGATATCGCCTTTACCACATCGATCGACGTGCTGGAGGCCGTGGCCGCCGGCGACGGCCCGCCGCGCATGCTGGTGTCGATCGGTTACTCGGGCTGGAGCCCGGGCCAGCTCGAAGACGAGATCGGCCGCAACGGCTGGCTGACGGTCGGCGCCGATCCCGAAATCCTGTTTAGTTTGCCCATCGAGGAACGCTACACGGCCGCCATGCGCCTGCTGGGCATCGATCCGCTGATGCTCACGTCCGAGGCCGGCCATGCCTGACGTTACTATCCTTGCCTGCGCGGCGCCCATGCCTGAGACTGAGACTGAGACTGCGATGCGCCAACTGTGAGCGTCGAAACCGTCTTCGCTTTCGATTTCGGCGTCAAACGTATCGGCGTGGCCATGGGTAACACCATGATCCGCCAGGCCCAGCCAGTCAAGGTCATTTCCGCCATCGACAACGCCACCCGCTTTGCCGATATCGAGGCCTTGCTCGACGAATGGAAGCCCGATCGTCTGGTCGTCGGCCTGCCGATGCACCCCGACGGCGCCGCCCACGAGATGACCGCGCGCGCGCGCAAGTTCGCCAATCAATTGCACGGCCGCTTCAGCCTGCCCGTCGAGCTGGTCGACGAGCGCTATTCGTCGGCTGTCATTTCCGCCAGGCGCGGCGAGGTCATCGACGACCGCGCCGCCGCCATCATCCTGCAGCAATATTTCGACTCACACTAAAACCATGTCCACACTGAATCCGAATCAACTCGACGCCGAAGCGCTGTACGCGACCTTGCTGGCCGACGTCAAAGCCGGCCTCGAAGGCGTGGCCGATGTCGCCATCGTCGGCATCCATTCCGGCGGCGCCTGGATCGCCGAACGCCTGGCGGCCGACCTGGGCCTGGGCGCGCGCTGCGGCGTGCTCGACGTCTCGTTCTACCGCGACGACTACGCCAAGAAGGGCTTGCCGGCCGACGTCAAGCCGACCAACATCACCTTCGACGTCGCCGCCGCCAACATCCTGCTGGTCGACGACGTGCTCTACACGGGCCGCACCACGCGCGCCGCCATCAACGAGCTGTTCGACTACGGCCGTCCGGCGCGCATCATGCTCGCCGCGCTGGTCGACCGTGGCGAGCGCCAGTTGCCGGTCGCCGCCGATTTCGTCGCCGCCCACGTGCAGGTGCCGCCAGGGCAGGCGCTGGTGCTCAAACGCGCCGACGATGGACAATTCACGCTCACGCTAGAGCAAGCATAACCTCAAGACCACAACGCGACCCCACCACCATGCTTAATCCGCAACTGAATAAAAACGGCGAACTCCAGCACTTGCTGTCGATCGAGGGATTGCCCAAAGCGATCCTCAATCACATCCTCGACACCGCCTCGTCGTTCGTCGGCATTTCCGACCGCGACGTCAAAAAAGTACCGCTGATGCGCGGCAAGTCGGTGTTCAACCTGTTCTTCGAGAACTCGACCCGCACCCGCACCACGTTCGAGATCGCCTCCAAGCGCCTGTCGGCCGACGTCATCAACCTGAATATCCAGGCCTCGTCGGCCAGCAAGGGCGAGTCGCTGCTCGACACCATCGACAACCTGTCGGCGATGCACGCCGATATGTTCGTGGTGCGCCACGCGCAGTCGGGCGCGCCGTACCTGATCGCCAAGCACCTGTACGACACCAAGCAGTCGCACGTGCACGTGGTCAACGCCGGCGACGGCCGCCACGCCCACCCGACCCAGGGTTTGCTGGACATGTACACGATCCGCCACTACAAGAAGGACTTCACCAACCTGACGGTGGCCATCGTCGGCGACATCCTGCACAGCCGCGTGGCGCGCTCGGACATCCACGCGCTGACCACGCTGGGCGTGCCGGAAGTGCGCGCGATCGGCCCGCACACCCTGCTGCCGGGCGGCCTGGAGCAGATGGGCGTGCGCACCTTCACCAATATCGAAGAGGGCTTGAAGGGCGTCGACGTGATCATCATGCTGCGCCTGCAAAACGAGCGCATGAGCGGCGCGCTGCTGCCGTCGGCGCAGGAATACTTCAAGAGCTACGGCCTGACGCCGGAACGGCTGGCGCTGGCCAAGCCGGACGCGATCGTCATGCACCCTGGGCCGATGAACCGCGGCGTGGAGATCGACTCGGCCGTGGCCGACGGCCCGCAGGCGGTGATTTTGCCGCAGGTGACCTTCGGCATCGCGGTACGGATGGCGGTAATGAGCATTGTGGCGGGGACGCACGGATGAAAGTCGCAGGAATGAACTCGAATATGAACTCGAATACGAACTTGAATTTTAAGCACGTACACATCAAGAACGGCCACCTGGTCGACCCGGCCAACGGCATCGACGCCCAACAGGACCTGTATATCGCCGACGGCAAGGTGGTGGCGGTGGGTGCCGCGCCTTCCGGCTTCACGGCCGACCAGATTATCGATGCGAGCGGCCTGATCGTCTCGCCCGGTTTCGTCGACCTGTCGGCGCGCCTGCGCGAGCCCGGTTACGAATACAAGGCCACCTTGGAATCGGAAATGCAGGCGGCGATGCAGGGCGGCGTGACCAGCCTGATCTGCCCGCCGGACACCGATCCGGTGCTCGACGAGCCCGGCCTGGTTGAAATGCTCAAGCACCGCGCCAAGACCCTGAACCAGGCCCACGTGCACCCGCTGGGCGCGCTGACGGTCGGCCTCAAGGGCAAGGCGCTGACCGAGATGGCCGAGCTGACCGAGGCCGGCTGCATCGGTTTCGCCCAGGCCGAGGAGCCGATCGAAGACACCAACGTGCTGTTGCGCGCGATGCAATACGCCAAGACGTTCGAATACACGGTATGGTTGCGCCCGCAGGACGCGCACATCGGCCGGGGCGGCATCGCCGCCAGCGGCCCGCTGGCGTCGCGCCTGGGCTTGTCGGGCGTGCCGGTGATGTCGGAAACGATCGCGCTGCACACCATCTTCGAGCTGATGCGCTCGACCGGCACCCGCGTGCACCTGTGCCGCATGTCGTCGGCCGCCGGCATCGAGCTGGTGCGCAACGCCAAGAAGGAAGGCTTGCCGGTCACCTGCGACGTCGGCGCCCACCACGTCCACATGACCGACGCCGACATCGGCTTCTTCGATTCGAACGCGCGCCTGACGCCGCCGCTGCGCAGCCAGCGCGACCGCGACGCCATTCGCCTGGGCCTGCTCGACGGCACCATCGACGCGCTGTGCTCGGACCATACGCCGGTCGACGACGACGAGAAACTGTTGCCGTTCGGCGAAGCCTCGCCCGGCGCCACCGGCCTGGAACTGCTGCTGTCGCTGGCGTTGAAATGGGCCGACGACTACGCGGCCTTGCAACAAGGCGGCATCGGCAGCGGCAAGGACGCCATGCGGCCGCTGGCGCGCGCCATCTCGCGCATCACGGCCGACCCGGCCCGCGTGGCCGGCTTGGGCAGCGGCACGTTGTCGGTCGGCGCGGTGGCCGACGTCTGCATCTTCGATCCGCAGGCCACCTGGACGGTGGAAGCGTCGGCGCTGGCCAGCCAGGGCAAGCACACGCCGTTCGTCGGGTACAACCTCACGGGCCAGGTGCAAACCACCATTGTGGCCGGCCACGTCGCGTATCAGCGCGGCTGACCGGTCGGATGAAAATATCGATGGTATTGCGCCTGGCGCGGGTGATGTCGCACGTGCTGTGGGGCATGTCGATCTGCGGGCTGGTGTTTCCGTGGGTCGGCCAGGACAA
>DASVTJ010000008.1:0-2418 GCA_036387635.1 Duganella sp. | reverse complement strand
GTCGAGCGCCACGCGCGCCTCGCGCCAGGCGTCGGCGTAGCGCAGGCGGAAGGCGGGGTCGTCCAGCACCAGGTATTGGCGGGCGCTGCGCGTCATCGCCACGCTGCGTTCGGCCAGTTGTTGGGTGTTTTCGGTCAGCGCCAGCGCGTGGCGTCCGCTGTCGCGGCTGTGCGCGGCAAGGTGGTCGAGCGTCCACAGCGCATGCAGGGAGGCGGCACTGAGCAACACGGCGATCAACAGGAACACGCCCAGCAGCAACTGGCGAAACGAGAGTTTCGAGAGCATTGTTAGTCGGGACAGGAAAGTATTAACGGAATGATATGGCAAAAAGCGCCGTAGGTGTGTTTTTTTGGAAATATTTCGAGCTTGATTGAAACAGTTGCACACCGGTGCCCGGCCGGCGGCGTGGCCGGCGGTCCCGGGCGGCGATGCGGGTCGTCGCTGCGGGAAGGTCAGGCCGGTCCGATCGGACCGCCATGGTGTGGCTCGTGACCGGGCACCAGTCGATAGACTTCGGTATCCGTATCATACCAGCGCTCGATGCCCCGGTAGCGCATGCCGATGCGGCGCATGACGGCGGACGAGCCGGCATTTTCCGGTCGGCACACGGCAAGCACTTCGTCGGCGCGCAATTGTTCGAACGCGAAGCGCGCCATCGCCAGCGCCGCCTCGGTGGCGTAGCCCTCGCCCTGGCGGTCGGCGCGCAGGCGCCAGCAAAGTTCGAGCGGATTGTCGAGGTTGTATTCCAGATGCTGCACGCTGCCGGTGCCGACGATCTCGCCGCTGTCGCGGGCGACGAACGCCCACCACGCATGGCCCAGCTGCGCCCACTTGACTTGGTGGCGGGCGATGAAGGCGGCGGTTTCCTCCGGCGTTTCCGCGCGGCCGGTGATGTGGCGCATCACCGCCGGATCGCCGCTGATTTGGCGCAGGCCGTCGAAGTGGCGCGGCTCCACCGGTTCGAGCCGCAGGCGCGCGGTGCTCAAGGTGGTCGATGGCGCCAGCATTATGCGGCCGGTCCGACGTCCATGCCGTCGTACGATTCGAGCTGGTGCTCCTCGGCGAACTTGTAGAATTCCTGGTTGCGCGCGTGCAGCGTGTCGACGGTGTGTTTCTCGGTCTTTTCGATGTGCAGCCACCACAGCATCGGCGTGCCGCCATCTTCCTTGGATTCGTAGATGCCGATCACGTGGTAGCCCTTGGCCTTGAGCAGCGGTTGCACCGCCTCCAGTTTGGTCTTGTTCGGGTCGGCGAAAAAGTAGCCCCACAACAGCGGCTTGGTGGTGTCCCACGGGGCGTTCTGCTTCATGTCGGCGAATAGCTCGACCATTTCTTCTTTGGTGATCATAAGTATCTTTCTACCGGCGGTATAAGCTGACGCCGGCGCGTTGAATGTGGGCTGCGAGTTCGGGATTGTCGATGTGATCGCGGATGGACAAGTCTATTTTATAGGGAAGCAGCAGGTCGTCCAAGTCGGTGTCGATCTGGAGCAGCAAAGGCAACGTCAGGTTTGGTCCGACCATGCACAGATCGATATCGGAACCGATCTTGAAATTTCCCATCGCACGGGAGCCGTAGAGTATCACCTGTTCCACCTCGGGATAGGCGGCGAACACCCGCGCCATGTCGCCAATTACATCGGGCTTCAGCCCGAATGCCGGCAGGTCAGTTTCAGTCGCCATTCGGTAGGCCGGTCATTTTTTGCTCAAACGCTTTAAACAACGAGAAATAGTCGCTCAAAATCAGCCTCGAAATCTCGTCTGCTGTTTCCTTGTTGTACGTATGCGCCGATTGATGACGGCGTTGTTGCCAGCGGGTGTCTACGTCGTTCATGGGGTGTCCTGGCCAGCCGCTTGGGCTGCAAAGTGGATAGCGCTATTTTACCGCGATGCGATGATCCGGTTCGCCGGGCAGGGTCAGGCGCGCGCAAAGGTGACGGTCACCTTCAGCCCGCGGCCGTCGGCGCCGTCGTCGAGCGCGATGGTGGCGCCGTGCAGCGTGGCGATGTCCTGCACGATGGCCAGACCGAGGCCGGCGCCGCCCGGATTGCGCTCCAGCGTGGCGGCGGCGCGGTAGAACGGCGCGAACACGCGTTCGCGTTCGGCCGCCGCGATGCCGGCGCCGCTGTCCTCGACCTGCAGGGTGACGCCGTCGCGGTCCTCGGCCACGCGCAAGGTGACCTGGCCGCCGGCCGGCGTGTAGCGCAGCGCGTTGTCGGCCAGGTTGGCGACCAGCTCATGCAGCAGCAAGGCCTGGCCGGCGACGACGCCTTCGCGCTCGGCCTCCAGCGACAGGTCGATGTTTTTGGCCACCGCCGCCATCGCCATCTCCAGCCCGACCTGGCGCGCGACGTCGCGCAGCGACACCGGTTCGGCCCGCGCCGCGGCGCCGTCGGCGTCGCCGCCATGTTCGATGCGC
>DASVTJ010000007.1:0-4968 GCA_036387635.1 Duganella sp. | reverse complement strand
ATCGTGCGCGTGGTGCTGCGCACCGGCCAGCCGGGCCAGGCGCCCGAGCAGCGCGTCATCATCGAATACGACATCAACGACTACAAGGCCAAGACCGAGCTGACCACGCAGAAGCTGTTCACCACCGTGATCTCGGCGCTGCGCGCCTACGAGAGCCTGAACATGCTCGAACGCAGCCGCGTGGGGCTGGGCAAGATCCTGGCCGGCGCCACCAATCTGTACCAGATCCACTCGCTGCGCGAATTCGCCTCCGGCGTGCTCAACCAGGTCAGCGCGATCCTCGACGTCGGCTCCGACGGCGTGCTGTGCCTGATGCAGGGCGACACCGGCGTCACCAGCGTGGTGGCGGCCACCGGCGGCTACGCCACGCTGAGCGAGGCCGAGCTGATGCCGACCGCGCATCCGCTGTGGCCGACCATCGCCAAGGCCTTCGCCGAAAAGAAAAGCCAGTTCGATCATCCGGCCAATGTGCTGTTCATCCACACCCGGGAAAGCCGCGAGGTGGCGATCTCGGTGACGCCGCCGTGGCCTTTGGCGCAGATCCAGCGCGACCTGCTGGAGGTGTTCTGCCAGCGCATCGCGGCCGCCTTTGACAACCTGTACATGTTCGGCCAATTGCGCAAGGCGCAGGAGGCCACCGTGGTGGCGCTGGCCGACCTGGCCGAGTTCCGCGACAAGGGCACCGGCGGCCATGTGCGCCGCGTGCAGCTGCTGTCGTCGTCGCTGGCCGAGCGCCTGGCCGCGCGCGGCGCCTATCCCGACGAACTGACGCCGCAATTGCTGGAGATGATAGGCCTGGCCAGCATCCTGCACGATGTCGGCAAGGTGGCCACGCCCGACCACATTTTGCTCAAGCCCGGCATCCACACGCCGGAGGAGCGCGCCGAGATGCAAACCCACGCGGCGGTCGGACGGGCGATCCTGGAGCGCGCCGCCGGCATGGTCGATGGCGTCAGCTACCTGACGTACGGCGCCCAGATCGCCGGCGCCCACCACGAGCATTTCGACGGCAACGGCTATCCGAACCAATTGGCCGGGCGCGACATCCCGGTGGCCGCGCGCATCGTCGCGGTGATCGACGTGTTCGACTCGCTGCTGCACGAACGCCCGTACAAGGAGCCTTGGCCGCACACCGAGGTGATGACCTACATCACCGACCGCGCCGGCAAGCAGTTCGATCCCGAGGTGGTGGCCGCGCTGCTCGACCTGATCGAGGGCGATCCGAGCATCGGCCGCACGCCGGTCTAGTTCGCCCCTTCTTTAGTTCGCCCCTTCCACCACGGCGGCGCGCGGGGTGCGCCGCTGTTCATCCAACACCATCGCTTCGAATTGCGCGGCCGGCATCGGCCGCGCGAACAGATAGCCCTGCGCCTCGTCGCACTGCTTGGCGCGCAGGAAGTCGCGCTGCGCCTCGGTCTCCACGCCTTCGGCCACCACGCCCAGGCCCAGCGAATGGGCCAGCGCGATGGTGGCCGCGACGATCACCGCGTCGTCCGGATCGCTCTCGATATCCTTGACGAAACCGCGGTCGATCTTGATGCGGTCGATCTCGAACAGCTTCAGATAACTGAGCGACGAATAGCCGGTGCCGAAATCGTCGATGGCCACCTTGATGCCGCGCGAGCGCAGCTCGACCAGCAGCGCGCGGCTGCGCTCCGGGTCCTGCATCGCCGCCGATTCGGTGATCTCCAGCTCCAGCAACGCCGGATCGATGCCCTGGCTGTGCAGCAGACCGTCCAGCAGCGGCAGCAGGGCCGCGCCGTGGCACTGGCGCGCCGACAGGTTGACCGCCAGGCGCAGGTGCGACAGCTGCGCCAGGTGCGGCTGGCGCCACGCCGCCAGCAGGGCGGTGGCGCGTTGCAGCACCCAGTCGCCCAGCGGCATGATCAGGCCCGATTCCTCGGCGATCGGGATGAAGCGGTCCGGCCCCACCATGCCCAGCTCCGGGTGGTGCCAGCGCAGCAGCGCCTCGGCGCCGATGATGCTCTGCGTGGCCAGTTCCACCTGCGGTTGCAGATACAGCTCGAATTCGTTTTGCTCGAGCGCCTGCCACAGGCGGTTCTCCAGCATCAGGCGCTCGTGGGTGGCGACGTTCATCTCGGCCGAGAAGAACTGGAAGTTGCCGCGCCCCTGGCTCTTGGCCGCGTACATCGCGGTGTCGGCGTGGCGCATCAGGGTGCCGCCGTCGTCGCCGTCGGACGGGAACATCGCCACGCCCACGCTGGCGCCGCTGTGGATCGTTTTGCCTTCCAACTGGTACGGCGCGGTCAGCGATTCGACGATGCGCACGGCGATGTTGGAGACGTCGTCCGGCGTCACCGTGCCGGAGGTGACGACGATGAATTCGTCGCCGCCCAGGCGGGCGATGATGTCGACCTCGCGCATCAGCTCGCGCAGGCGCCCGGCCACGGCCACCAGCAGCAGGTCGCCGGTCTGGTGGCCGTGGGTGTCGTTGATTTTCTTGAAGTGATCGAGGTCGATGAACAGCACCGCCGCGGCGCCGTGCGCGCGGCGCGTCTGCGCCAGCAGCTGCTCCAGGCGCAGGTTCAGCGAGAGGCGGTTGTCCAGGCCCGTCAGGGTGTCGTGGTGGGCCAGGCGGTGGATGCGCTCCTGCGCCATCTGCTGCTCGGTGAGGTCGTGCAGGATGGCGACGAACAAGTGCTCGTCGGGCAGTTCCACCTCGCTCACCGAGATCGCCAGCGGAAATTCGCCGCCGTCGCTGCGCCAGCCGGTCAGCTTGTAGTCGTGCGCGACGCCGCAGGCGATCATGCGCAGCAGCCCTGCCGCGTCGAGGCCGTCGGCCTCGCCGATGCCGACCGGGATCAGGCGCTCGAGCCGCAGGCGCGTCATCTGCTCGGGCGTGTAGCCGAACAGCCGGCCGGCTGCGGCGTTGGCCGACATCACCAGGCCGTCGCCGTCGATGGTGAGGATGGCGTCAGCGGCCTTGTTCAATATCGCTTGCAGCCGCGCCTCGCGCTCGCGCAGGCGCGCGGTGCTGTCCTTGACCTGCGCCTGGATGCGCGCGCGCTCGCCGCTGATGAGCATCATCAAGGTGCCCAGCAAGCCTGTCAGCAGCAGGCCGCAGGTCAGCACCGTCCAGCTTTGCCAGCCGCGCTGCTGGCGCAGGTAGGCCGGCGTCGGCGCCAAGGTCAGTTCGTAGATGCGGCCGCCGAAGTGCAGCTGGTGCTGGAAGTCGGCCGGCACCGCTGCGCGCAGCAGCGAGTCGCGCAGCATGCGGCCCGGGGTGTCGTCGTCGAGGTCCTCGAAGCGCACCAGGAAGTGCTCGAATTCCGAGCGTTTGAGGGCCTGGTCGATGTAGGCGTCGAATTGCAGCGCGATCAGCAGCGTGCCGATCGGCCGGTGCAGGGCGTGGTTGGGGTAGACCGTTTGCATCAGCAGCAGGCCGTAGCCGGGCAGGGTGCGCGGAAACTGCACCGGCGGCGTGGTCGTCGGCTGGCCGGACTGGATCGCCCGCTCGAGCGCGGCGCGGCGCAGGTCCTCGGACAGGAAATCGAGGCCGACGTAGTCGCGGCCCTCGGGCGGTTCGACGAAGGTGACCGGGAAGTAGCGCGGGCGCGCGGCGGCCGCGCGCAGGGCGCCGGCCGGCGAGCGCTCGCGGATCTCGAACGCCGGATGGACGTTCTGCCGCGCCCACGCTTCGAAGGCGGGGCGCTCGGTGCCGTCCACCGGCATCAGCCAGGCCATCGACAGCAGTTCGGGGCGCTGGTCCAGATAGCCGTGCGCCAGGTTGCTGAAGTCGTCGGCGCTGATGACGCGGCGCGGATCGTTGAGCGCCTTGGCCATGGCGTAGACGAAGCGTTCGTGCTCGCTGAACTGCGACTGCAGCAGGTCGCCGGTCTGCTGCGCCTTGAGGCGGAACGTTTGCAGCTGCTGGTTGCTTTCCCACTTGTCCGCTTGCAGGTAGATGGCGATGACGGCGGCCGCCGACAGCGCCAGCGGCAGGCCGACGAGCATGCGGCGGCGCGACCACAGCGCGTGCGGGCGGCCGATGACGATCCATGTCAGCGGCGCGCCCAGCAGGATGCCGATGGTGTCGCCCATCCACCAGGCCAGCCAGTTGGCGGCCATGCCGTCGGAGCGCAAGACGCCGGCGAACACCTCGCCCGACAGCGCGACGGTGCAGCTGATGACGGTCACGCCGACGGCCAGCAGGATGAAGCGGGCGACGTCGCGCCCGGAGCCGATGGCCGGGTCGATGTGGCGGCGGAACAGGTTGGCGCCGATGGCGGCCTGCAAGGTGGCGCCGGCGGTGATCCACAGCGCGGCGGCGACGGCCTGGGCGCCGATGCCGGCCGCGCTGAGGTAGGCGGGGATCAGGCCGACCCACAATGCGCCGAGCGCGACGGCCGGCAGCAGCCGCGCGCCGCCGACGGCGCAGGCAGCCAGCGCGAGGCCGGCGGGCAGGAAGATCGGGGAGACGTAGGCCGGCGGCAGCGCCAGCAGCAGACCGAGGCGGCCGGCGACGACATAGGCGGCCAGCAGGGCCAGATTGGCCATCACCACGGTGCGCCGTCCGGCGCCGGGAGGGTTCGGTTGCGTGGTGTTCAACTGCGGGGCTCCCGGGTCGCATGGTGGGTCGATAAGGGTCGATAAGCGCTGCATCGGCCGGTCGATCTGGGCGCGACCAGCGGATCGATTGTATAGGTTTATTCGGCGCAATCATTCCACCTAAAAACACGACCTAAAAACAACACTTGCACTTTTGCACGCGCTCCAGTTAAAATCTCGCCCCGAAGCAGACGGTTCATCCTCGGGACGCAAAACAACGTGTCCAAGCGTAGCAGGAGGGTTGACAGGTCGAAGAAGTTGCTTCATACTCTGCGGTTCCTCGCGGAGGGGTGGCCGAGTGGTTAAAGGCGACAGACTGTAAATCTGTTCTCTATGAGTACGCTGGTTCGAATCCAGCCCCCTCCACCAAGTTGTTGCGGTGAGACTGAGTAGCAAAAG
>DASVTJ010000006.1:0-7414 GCA_036387635.1 Duganella sp. | reverse complement strand
GGCGGCGGTCCGCAAATCGACAACGCGCTGAAAAAAATCGGCAAGCAAGGCACCTTCGTGCAGGGCATGCGCATCACCGACGAAGAAACCATGGAAGTGGTGGAGTGGGTGCTCGGCGGCGAAGTCCAGCAGGACATCGTGATGCTGATTAATCACTACGGCGGCCAGGCCGTGGGCCTGACCGGCAAGGACGGTGGCCTGATCCGCGCCAAGAAGTTCGCCATGCCGGACAAGGACAATCCGGGCCAGTTCCTGGACATCGGTTTCGTCGGCGAGATCGACGCGATCAATCCGGCGGTGGTCAAGGCGCTGCAGGACGACGCCTTCATCCCGATCATTTCGCCGATCGGTTTCGGCCAGGACGGCCAAGCGTACAACATCAACGCCGACGTCGTCGCCGGTAAGATCGCCGAAATCCTGAAGGCCGAAAAGCTGATCATGATGACCAACATCGCCGGCGTGCAGGACAAGCAGGGCAATCTAGTGACCGACCTATCGGCCCGCGAAATTGACGAGATGTTCGCCGACGGGACCATTTCGGGCGGCATGCTGCCTAAAATTTCGTCGGCGCTGGACGCCGCCAAATCGGGCGTCAACACCGTACACATTATCGACGGGCGAATTGAACACTCTTTATTGCTCGAAGTATTGACCGAACAAGCGTTTGGAACTATGATCCGGTCTCACTAAGAAAACGGCGATGCACTTCATGCCGCGATTTTTAGTGCATCGCCACACCAGTACGCCCTTTTAGCTCAGTGGTAGAGCACTCCCTTGGTAAGGGAGAGGCCACGTGTTCAATCCACGTAAAGGGCACCAATTCCAGCTTTACCCCTTCAGCTTCACTGCTCCAGCTTCACCCTCCCCCGTACCTCTTTATCGTTCAGTAAATCCGCTCCACCGTCATGCCGCGTTGGCGCAGCAGTTCCGGCACGCTCCCTTTACCCACCAAATGCAGAATGCCGATCGCCGCCAGACTGTTGTTTTCGCGCGCCATCAGTTTGGCCATGCTGTCGGCCAGCGACGGATTGCGCCCTTCCAGCAGCACCTTGCGCACAAAGCGGCCGGAGAAGGTATCGTCCCGCTCCGCCTGGGCCGCCAGCACGTCGAGCGCCTTGACGTCGGCGTTGCGCCAGGCTTCGGCGATCTCGCGCGCTTGCTTTGCCTGCTCCTTGTCCTCGATGCCGGCGATGGTCTCCTGCAGGAACAGCAGCTGCTCGGCCGCCGGCAGATTACCGAACAGGCCCATCTGGCCTTCCGGCGTCTCCAGCTCGACGACCTTTTGGCCGCTGGCATGCGCCTGCTTGGCTAGGTGCGCATCCACCGCCAGCTCGGCATCGTAACCCTGGCTGGCGAATTCGCTCACCGTCAGCAGGCTGGCGAGCAGCCATGGCTTCATGGGCGCCACCGTCGCCGGCTCGATGTTGTACTGCTTGAGCAGGCGGTCGAGCCGCGCGCGCCACTCGGGCGTCATCGGCGGCGTGGCCTTGCCGGCGTCGGCGCGGACCATGCCATACTTCTGTACCGCCAGCGCCAGTTTTTTCGGATCGCCCAGCGGATCGATTTCCAGCGCCAGCACCGGCGCTTTTTTGAGCACGCCGGCCACGCGCGGCTCGAGCGGATAAAAATCCTTGGCGCCGACGTGGATGGTGCCGAACAGGTAGAGCGCGCGGCCGTCCTTCTGCACCTTGAACAGCGCGCCGCGATTGGGCGCATGTCCCTGCTCGGCCGCCCACGACGGGCCGAGGACAAAGCAGAACAAACTGCAGAACATCACTATAATCTGGCGTGTCATGACTCCTGGCTTCCTCTTGATTGGTTTTCCGTGAATCTTACTCGTAACTCACCCGTCTGGTTGTTCGATCTCGACAACACGCTGCACAACGCCTCGCACGCCATCTTCCCGGCGATCATGGCCAATATGAACGTCTATATCGCCCGTGTGCTCGGCGACGGCGTCACGCCGGCCGACGAGGATGCGGTCAACGCGGCGCGCACGATGTACTGGCGCCGCTACGGCGCGACGATACTGGGGCTGGTCAAGCACCACGGCGTGCTGCCGGCGCACTTCCTGCACGAGACGCACAACCTCGCCGGCCTGACGGAGATGATCCGCGCCGAACGCGGACTGCGCCAGCTGATGCGGCGCCTGCCCGGCCGTAAAATCCTGCTCACCAACGCGCCGCACCGCTACGCGTCGCAGGTGCTGCGCCATCTGGGTTTGCAGCGCGAGTTCGGCCACCACGTGTCGGTCGAATCGATGACGGTGCACCGGCAGATGCGCCCCAAGCCGTCCAAGCTGTTGCTGCGCAAGCTGATGCGCCGCCACCGCCTGACACCGCAGCGCTGCATCCTGGTCGAGGACACGCTGGCCAATCTGCGCAGCGCCCACGCGCTGGGCATGCGCACCGCGTGGATCACGCAGTACCTCACCATCGGCGACACGGCCGGCCTGGCGCATCCGCAAAAACGGTTAATTCGCCCCGCTTACGTCGATGTCAAAGTAAAATCTGTCAGGAATTTACCGGCACGCCTGCACCATTTGCGCTGAGCGATCCACCTCTTTCACCGACACCTGACGCGAGATCACATGGCAAGCACACCGCCGGGCCAGCGCCGCATGGAAATTCTGCGAGCGCTGGCGGAGATGCTGGAACAGCCCAAGGGCGACAAGATCACCACGGCCGCGCTGGCGCGCAAGCTGGCGTTCTCCGAGGCGGCGCTGTACCGGCATTTCGCCAGCAAGGCGCAGATGTTCGAGGGGCTGATCGAATTCATCGAGTCCACCGTGTTCGGCTTGATCAACCAGATCGCCGAGCGCCAGGACGACGGCCTGACGCAGGCGCGCGACATCGTCGCCATGCTGCTGCAATTCGCCAGCCAGAATCCGGGCATGACGCGGGTGCTGATCGGCGAGGCGCTGGTCAACGAAGACGAGCGGCTGCAACTGCGCATGAACCATTTTTACGAGCGCGTCGACCTGGCCTTGAAACAGGCGCTGCGCCAGTCGGTGGCCGAGGGCCGGGCGCACGAGAACGAGGTGCAGGCGCGCGCCGGCATGCTGACCAGTTTTGTCATCGGCCGCTGGCACCGCTACGCCAAGAGTGGGTTCAAGAACAACCCGTCGCAGGACGCGCCGCTGCAAATCGCCATGCTGCTGTCCTCACCACAATCGTAAGCCGCCATGAACGCTGAATGTTTCGCACTGCTGGATGACGCCAGCCCGGCCGCCAATCCCGACAGCGAGCCGGCGGCGGGCGCGCGCTCGCGCCTCTACACCGGCCATCTCGGCACCTTGCGCTGCCACGACATCGGCCAGTGGCCGCAGGTGCTCGAACAAATGCAGGCGGCGCTGGCGCGCGGCGAGTACGCGGTCACCTTGTGCGCCTATGAACTGGGCGCGGCGCTGCTCGATATCGGTGCCGGCACGCAGGCTGCGGCACCGCCGACGCCCGCACCCGGACCGGCGCCGCTGGCGCAAATACTGCTGTTCAAGGACTGCACGCTGCTGAACAACGCCGAGGTGGGCGACTGGCTGGCGGCGCGCTCGTTCCCGATCGACCGGCCGGCCGGCATCGCCAACATCCGCGCCAACATCGACCGGGCGGCCTTCGACCGCGCGCTGGCGCGCATCCACGAGTACATCGAAGCCGGCGACACCTATCAGGTCAACTACACCTACCGGCTGCGCTTCGACGCCTTCGGCAGCATCCACGCCTTGTACGCGCGCCTGCGCGGTCGCCAGCCGGTGCCTTACGGCGCGCTGGTCGGACTGGAAGACGGCTCGGCGATTTTGTCGCTGTCGCCGGAGCTGTTCGTGCGCCACCAGGACGGCATGCTGACAGCGCGGCCGATGAAAGGCACGGCGCCGGCGGCGCCGCCGCAAAAAGCGGCCGAGAACATCCTGCGCGCCACCGTGCTGGCCGCCGATCCAAAAAATCGTGCCGAGAATCTGATGATCGTCGACCTGCTGCGCAACGACATCGCGCGCGTGGCGCAAACCGGCTCGGTGCAGGTGCCGGCGCTGTTCGAGGTGCACCGCTACAGCAGCGTGCTGCAAATGACATCGACCATCACCGCCAGACTGCGCGACGACGCCTCGCTGGCCGACATCTTCAACGCCTTGTACCCGTGCGGCTCGATCACCGGCGCGCCCAAGCGGCGCACGATGGAAATCATCGGCGAACTGGAACCGGACCCGCGCGGCATCTACACCGGGGCCATCGGCTGGTTCGATCCGCTGAAAAAAGACGCTGCCACCACGGTCGGCGACTTTTGCATGTCGGTGCCGATTCGCACCCTCGCGCTGCGGGCGCCGGACGGCATCGACGGCGTGCGCCGGGGCGAAATGGGCGTGGGCGCCGGCATCGTCTTCGACAGCGACGCCGCCAGCGAATACGCCGAGTGCCAGCTGAAGGCGCGCTTCCTGACCGGCTTGAAAAACGAATTCGATATCTTCGAGACCATGCACGCGACACCGCGAGACGGCGTGCGCCATCGCGAACGGCATCTGAAGCGGCTGGCCGCGTCGGCCGCCTGCTTCTGCTATCCGTGGGATGACGCGGCGGCCAACGCCTATCTGGACACGGCCTGTCAGATGCTGGGCGGCGAGGCGCACGTTATTCACGGTGGGCACGATGGCCAACAGCAGTCGGACGATGCGCTGGCCCCGGCCGACGCCGCGTACCGTGTGCGGCTGGCGCTGGGGCCATCCGGCGCCTTCTCGGTGCAGCACGCGCCGATCGCGCCGCTGGCGCAGCCGGTGCGCATGCTGCTGGCCGATGACTCCACCGCGTCGGGCGACCTGTTCCTGCGCCACAAAACCAGCGTGCGCGCGCGCTACGACAACGCCTGGCGCGACGCCGAGGCGCAGGGCGCGTTCGACACGCTGTTCTTCAACGAGCGCGGCGAACTGACCGAAGGTGGACGCAGCAACGTCTTCGTGCGCGTCGACGGCCGCTGGCTGACGCCGCCGCTGGACTGCGGCGTGCTGCCCGGCGTGATGCGCGCGGTACTGCTCGACGACCCCGCCTTCAACGCCAGCGAGGCGGTGGTCACGCGCGCCATGCTGGAGCGCGCCGACGACATCGTCGTCTGCAACGCCCTGCGCGGCACGGTGAAGGCGACGCTTTAAAGGTCGACGATCATCTCGAAGCCGCCGTAGATCATGCGTTTGCCGTCGAACGGCATGGTGGCCGGGTCCATGAACTCTGCCAGGCGCGGATCTTTCATGACCTTTTCGTTGATCTCGTCGCGCCTGGCGCGCGATTCGTAGACGATCCACGAGAACACCACCACCTCGTTTTCCTTCAAGTCCACGCTCAGCGGGAAGGACGTGACCTTACCGGGGGGGACGTCGTCCCCGATGGTTTCACGGAACTCCAGCGCGCCGAACTCCTTCCACACCGCGCCGCAGGCGAGCGACATCTTCTTGTACGCTTCAAGGTTTTCTTTAGGTAACGGAATCACAAATCCATCGACATATGCCATGACTGTCTCCTGGTTGTTGGGGTGAACAACCAGATTAGTCAATCGATCGGCTTAGTACAAGGGACGCACCTTAGCCCACATCAACGAAGCGGCGACGATACGCGCCTGGCGTGGTCGACGCCAGCCGCCGGAAATGATGCCGCAGCGATTCCTCGGAGCCGAAGCCGGCGCGCTCGGCGATATGCGCAAGCGGCACCCCGGGCACCCCGGGCACCTCAAGCATCTCCTTGACCAGCGCCACGCGCTCGCGGATCAGCCATTCGACCGCGCCCAGCCCGGTCGCCTGCTGAAACTGGCGCTGCAAGGTGCGCGGGCTCATCGCGGCCCGCGCGGCCATGCTGGCGACCGTGTGCGGCTGCTCCGGGTGGCTGCGCAGCCAGTCCATCAACTTCGAGAGCCTGCCCTGCTCGCCGTGCGCCATCGGCCGCGGCAGGAACTGCGCCTGGCCGCCTTCGCGGTGCGGCGCCACCACCAGCCGCTGCGCCACCAGGTTGCCGATGCGCGCGCCGTGGTCGCGCCGTACCACATGCAGCAGCATGTCGAGCCCGGCGGCCGAGCCGGCGGCGGTGATGACCTGGCCGCTATCGACATACAAATGGTCCGGCTGCACATCGATGCGCGGATAGCGCCGCGCCAACCGGTCCGCGTAGCGCCAGTGGGTGGTGGCGCGCTGGCCGTCGAGTACGCCGGCAGCGGCCAGCACGAACACGCCCGAGCAGATCGAGCACAGGCGCGCGCCGCGCCGGTGCGCCGCGCGGATCAGCTCTAGCAGCGCCGGCGGCGGCGCTTCGTCGGCGTCGCGCCAGCCGGGGATGACGATGGTGTCGGCCAGCGCCAGCAACTCGGGCGCATACGGCGCCTCGATGGTGATGCCGCCGGCGGCGCGGATCGGTCCGGGCTCGATGGCACAGACGGCGAAGTCGTACCAGACGACGTCGAGCTCTGGACGCTCAAGGGCGAACAGTTCGACCGTGCAGCCGAACTCGAAGGTGCAGAGCCGGTCATAGGCCAGCGCGACGACGAGATGTTTTTTTCATGGCGTGATCTTAACGCGAAATGGCCGATGTGCCACTGACTTGGCTGGATTGGAACTGGGAGAATGGGCTTGTTAGTGCAGCGTTCGCGGTTTTTGATGCGCTGGTGGCCTACGTGGCACCGATTTTTCGTGTGATGTCTTTTACTTTTTTGGAGGTTTTTTATGTCCGTCCCTTCCCTCGTCGGCGCCATACCCGCCGCCGCCAGCGCCGACGCGTTAGCCCACTTTGAAGCGAACTTTGCCTATGAAACGGATTGCTGGGACGTGCATGACGCGCTCGCCGGCGGCAAGCCCGATTTCGTTTTGCTGGATGTGCGCGGCACGCAGAGTTATGCGGCCGGCCACGTGCCCGGCGCGCTGGATTTGGCGCATCGCAAGATCGTCGACGCCAAGCTGGCCGAATTCCCGTCCGATACGCTGTTTGTCGTCTACTGCGCCGGTCCGCACTGCAACGGCGCGGCGCGCGCCGCCGTGCGGCTGGCGCGGCTGGGCCGGCCCGTCAAACTGATGGCCGGCGGCGTCACCGGCTGGCTCGACGAGGGCTTCACCCTCGCCACCATGGAGGGCTGATTACAGCGCCAGCGCTTTTTCGACCGCGCCGACTAGTTGCTTGTCGTCCGGCTTGACCTTGCTGCCGAAGTTATCCACAACCTTGCCGTTGCGGTCGATCAGGTACTTGTGGAAGTTCCATGCCGGCGCCTTGCCGGTGGTTTTGATCAGGTTGGCGAACAGCGGGTTCGGCTGCTTGCCCGAGACCACCGTCTTGGCGAACATCGGGAACTTGACGCCATAGGTGTTGTAGCAGAAATCGGCGATTTCCTTGCTGCTGCCCGGCTCCTGCTGGCCGAAGTCGTTCGACGGGAAGCCCAGCACCACCAGCCCCTTGCT
>DASVTJ010000005.1:0-16499 GCA_036387635.1 Duganella sp. | reverse complement strand
GCCTGCGTTGATGATGACGATGAAATCGCCGGTATCGACGTGAGGAGTAAATTCTGGCTTGTGTTTGCCGCGCAGTCGGAGTGCCACTTCGCTGGCAACACGTCCGAGGACTTTGTCCGTCGCGTCAATCACGAACCAATCGCGCTGGACTTCGTGGCCCTTAGCGGAAAAAGTTTTCATGATGACTTCCTAAATAGTAAAACACGCTCAAATGGTGGTTCCGCCATTGCTTCAGCGGACTCGGCCTTCTTATTTACTTTCCTGAGCGAACGGAAAGCCGACAAGTATAAGCGGGAATGAAAGGCCGAGTCAAGCCGCCATTTGGCCTTCCGCAATTTTGTCCTCGACCAGCTTCGGCGGGCCGTAGCGGAACACGTTGACCACGTTGAACGTGGTGTCCGGCACGTACAGGCGCCCGTTGGCCGCGTGGATGAAGTACGGCATCCACACGCCGCCCGCGTCCGGGTACTTCTTGAACACGGAAATGCCGGTCTCGTAGGTCAGCGTGTCGTCGCCGATGCGGAACACCTTGAGCGCGCGGTTGACCAGGTCGTTGACGATCAAGCGGTCGCCGTCGATGCAGACGCTCGCCGGCAGCATGAACTTCTCGTAATCGGTATCGACATCGTCGCAATAGCCAAAACTGCCGTAGCTCCACAGGCTATTGCCGTCGCGGTCGAACACGCGCAGGCAGTTGTTGAACTGGTCGCAGACGAACAGGCGCTCGCTGGCGTCGATGGCGATGTCGCACGGGGTGAAATCCTGGTCCGCCTGCCAGCGGAAATTCTTGCGGAAGGCCACATAGCCGGTCGGCTGGATCTGCCACATCGAGATGCGGTTGTTGAGCGAATCGGCGATGTAGATCTCGCCCCGGCTGTTGACCGCGATGCCCTGCGGCGCCTTAAGGGTGCCATCGCCGCCGATGCCCTCGCGCCCGAACGGCATTCCGTAGTTGATCAGATAGCCCGACGGGCTGAACTGATACATCGACACCGTGCACATATTAAAATTGGTGACGAAGATGATCGGCGTGCCCGGACAAATCTGCCCCAGCGGCGGCGTGTGCGGGTAATACACGTCCATCGCCAGATCGCCCGGCACGAAAAAGCCGCGCATCATGTCCTGCATCTGGTGATACGGATCGCTGTCGGTATTAAAGGTTTTCATGCACCAGTTGCCGGAATCGATATTGAGCGAGCCGCTCCCGATGCGCGCCAGCGGATCGATGCCGGCGTGGGTACGGAATTGCTCGTACCAATATTGGTAGACCCGCGTGGTGGCCGTGGCCCACTGGTCGATCCAGCTGCCGGCGACGGCCGGTTGTGGCACCGCACGGCGCTCGGGATCGATGCCGATCACCGCCGTCATGCAGTTGAACTGCGATGTCTGGCGCAAACGGTTCTGGTCGTCGCGCCGGTGGCCGACCGAAGCCATCAGCAACGCCTCCTCTTCGCCGCCCTGAATACGCGGAATGCGCACCTTGATGATGCTCGACGCGAACGGTTCGCTGATGAAATACACGTCCGGCTCCCCGGCCGCGCAGACCTGGTACGGGCCGACGAACACCACGTCCTCAAGCACGCCGTAGACCAGGTCGGACACCGAATGCACCGGCTCCATGCGGTGGTTCCACAACGGCTGCAAACCATTGACGACAGTGACCAGCCTGCCCTCCAGGTCGTACACGGCAATGGCGTTTTCGATGTGGCCGGGCACGAACACGCGGTCGCCGATCACGCACACCGAGCGCATCACGTTGAACTTGCCGATCCCGGTCGGTTTGCCGTGCTGGTGCAGCAGCACCGTCTCGTGCGGCGCCTGCACGCAGTCGTCGACGATCGGCCAGTCGGTGCTGATCTTGAGCACTTCGTAATGGCCGGTATTGGCGATATAAATATTGCCTTTCGAATCGCTGGCGATACCCTGCGGCCACAGCAGTTCATGCCCCGGGCCCGGGCCGCCGACGCGGCGGAACTGGCTGACGAATTTGCCCTCCAACGTGAACTTGACGCAACGACTGGCCAGGTCGTCCTTGGTATGGAAGAACTCGTCGCAAACGTACAGATAGTCGATGCCGTCGCGTTCGCGCACGGTCGTGATGCCGTTCGGATCGGACAGCGGCAGATAGGTGTCATCGCCTTCGCCGAAGACATGGCTGAACCAGACATCGTGCTCGTCGTAGGCGAAGGCGACCACCCGGCCATGCCCCATGTCGGTGCAATACATCAATTGATCCGCCGGGTGCGGGCACACGTGGAACGGCATCAGCAGACGCGGCGCCTTGGGCGTGGCCTCGCCCGGACCCTCGATGACGTGCAGCAGCGTCGACAGATCCGGCGAGAACACCAGCAGGCGGCTGTTGCCGGTGTCGCATACCCACAACCGGCCGTGCTGGTCGGCATGCACGCCGACCGGGGAATTGAGCGTGAAGCCGTCGGCGAGCGCGCCCGCGACGGTGCTGCCCGGCTCGGTCAAATCACCATACGAACAAAGGTACTCGATAGCGTGGGTCATGGAAAGGTCCTTGATTTGTATCAAACAAAGTACGTCAAATTATCTAGCCGGTTTGCAAGATGTTCAAGAGAAAAAACTTCATGCAAGCCACCCGCCGCTGGACTCCTTTACAATACCCACAACGATTTTTAACGGAGCGAATGATGGAATGCAAAGTCAGCTGGAACGGCCCGTCGGGCATGAGTTTTTTGGCCCAGACCGGCTCCGGCCACCTGGTGACGATGGACGGCGCGCCCGAGGGCGGCGGCCACAACCTGGCGCCGCGTCCGATGGAAATGGTGCTGCTCGGCACTGGCGGCTGCACGGCCTATGACGTGGTGCTGATTTTGAAAAAAGGCCGCGCCGATATTCGGGGTTGCGAGTGCACGTTGACGGCCGAGCGCGCCGACACCGAGCCGAAAGTGTTCACCAAGATCAATTTCCACTTCACCGTCACCGGCAAGGGCTTGAAGCCGGAAGCGGTGGAGCGCGCCATTTCGCTGTCGCACGACAAGTACTGCTCAGCATCGATCATGCTGGCCAAGACGGCCGAGATCACGCACTCGTTCGAGATCATCGAGGCCGCCTGATTTCGCGTCGGCAGGGGCTGGCGGCGCGCTGACGGCACCGTCGCAACGAGGGAGGCGCAACCATGCTGAAGACGATCCAGGAACTGATGCGGCCGCCTGAAGGCATGGCGTTCGACTTCAGCCAGCCGCCGGGCGAGCCGGCGCTGGCCCCGCATGACGGCGTTTGCTGGCGCGTGTTCGCCAATCCGGTGTCGCTGTTCGTCGGCGGCGTGACGGCGGTGCTGCTGGAGCTGGCCGAGCCGTCGGTGCGTTCCGGCGTCTGGGAGCACAGCAGTTTTCAACGCGATCCGGCAACGCGCCTGCGGCGCACCGGCTTCGCGGCCATGATGACCGTCTACGGACCGCGCTCGGCGGCTGAAAAACTGATCGCGCGCGTGGTGCGCATGCACGGCCATGTGCAGGGCGTCACGCCTGCCGGGATCGCCTATCATGCCAACGACCCGCGACTGCTCGACTGGGTCCAGGCGACCGCCACGTTCGGCTTTAGCGAGGCTTATCACCAATACGTCCGTCCGCTGTCGGTGGTCGAGCAGAATCTTGCGTTTGCCGAAGCCGGGCCATCAGCCTTGCTGTATGGCGCGACCGGCGCGCCGCGTTCCCGGCTTGCGTGGGAAACCTTGCTGGCCGCGACCGCGCCCGGGCTGGAGGGTTCGGACATTCTCAGCGATTTCATGCGGGTGATGGAAGAGGCGCCGATCCTGCCGGCGCCGCTACGCTGGCTTCAGCGGTTGCTGGTGCGCGCCGCAGTGCAGATCACGCCCGAGCCGGTGCGGTCGCTACCGCAGTTGCGCGGACGCGGCCTGCGCTTGGGCGAGGCAACGCTGGTGCGCGCGCTGGCGCGCACGGCCTTGCTACTGCCGCTCGCCGACACCCCGCCGGCGCAGGCCGCCCGACGACTAAAGCAAGCCCCACGCCGGGGTCAAGCGGGTTAGATGTAATACGCGGTGCCGGTCATGACCTTGCCCATCACCGACATGACGGCTTGCACCGGCGCCGGCGTTTGCGCGGCGCCCAGCGCCTGGGCGGCGGCGCCGTGTTCGATCTCGTCCTGGCGCATCTGCTCGACGATCGCGCGCGATTTGGCGTCCTGCGCCGGCAACTGCTCCAGATGGCTGGCCAGGTGCGCTTCGACCTGGCGCTCGGTCTCGACCACGAACCCAAGGCTGCGGGCGTCGCCCAGCACCGCCGCCACCGTGCCCAGCGCGTACGCGCCTGCGTAGAACAACGGATTGAGCACGCTGGTGTGCGAGCCGAGCTCGGCCAACCGTTGGGCGGTCCACGCCAGATGGTCCTCCTCTTCCCTGCCGGCCTGCTCGAACTGCGCGCGCATTTCGGCCGTCTTGGCGAAGCGTCCCTGCGCGTCGTACAGCGCCTGCGCGCACACCTCGCCGACGTGGTTGACCCGCATCAGGCCGGCGCTGTGGCGCTGTTCCGCTTCGCTCAGCTGGCCGCCGTCGGCGTGCTGGCCCGGCGTCGGCCGCGAAGCCGAAGCGACGCCGGCGATCACGCGCAGCGCCTTGTCGGCGCCGACAATAAAACGGTCCAGTGGAGTGTGGTGGAAAGCGGACATGGTTGGATTCAGTTCGTCGAAAACATCATTATAGAGCGCGCCCTAGTTTGCGTCCGTCTCTTCGCGCAGCTGCCGCTGGCGCTCGATGTAGTCGGCCACCGGGCCGCGCACGTCGATGCCGGACAGGTCCTTGGCCACGCCCAGATTCAGGCCCAGCAGAAAGGGGATGTTTTCGACCGGCACGTCAGTGCAATGCTCGGAGAACGCCTTGAGGAAACGCTTCGATTCGACCACCCGCACCACCTTCTCGCCGCTCATGTATTGCAGGATGCTGGTGATGCTGTGGCCCTTGCCGATGGTGTGGTAGATGAAGCGGTTGAAATCGCGGTCCAGCTGCTTGAAATCGAGCGTTTCCTTGGTCATCAGCCCCGACAGGTAATACAGCCCCAGCGCCACGCGGAAGAAGCCGGTGGATTCGGTGCGGTCGACGCCGCAATGGGTCACCGCCAGTATTTTTTCCTGCAGCTCAGCATTCATTTTGCGCCGTTCTCCCTGCCGCCACTATAACAAGACATTTGTCCCGATACTTGCTTGTAAGCCAGAATTTTTACATGCTATTCTAGAAATCTTTAAAAAAGGGTAGCGAAATGATCGAAGTAACAGGTCTGGCCAAACGCTTCCGTCTGCCAGCCGGCGCCGGCAAAGGCGCTTCAGCACGCGATCCACGCGAACACGACGGCTGGTTCCACGCCGTGCGCGACGTCAGCTTCCGCTGCGCGCCGGGCGAAGTGCTCGGCCTGCTCGGTCCGAACGGCGCCGGCAAAACCACCACGTTGCGGCTGCTGTCGACCGCGCTCAAGCCCGACGCCGGCAGCATCCACGCCAACGGGGTCGACCTGCTGCATAATCCGCTGGTGGCGCGCCAGCACATCGGTTTCTTGTCCGGCAGTACCGGCCTCTACGGCAGGCTGACCGCGCGCGAAAACGTCGAATACTTCGGCCGCCTGCATGGCATGAAGCCGGACCACCTGAAGCGCCGCTGCGACGAGTTGTTCGAGCTGCTGCAAATGCACGAGTACGGCAACAAGCGCGCCGATCAACTCTCCACCGGCATGAAGCAGAAATGCTCGATCGCCCGCACCGTCGTGCATGAACCGAAGATCGTCATCCTCGACGAGCCGACCACCGGACTCGACGTGATGGCGGCCAAAGTCCTGCTCGACTTTATCGCCGGCTACAAAGCGCTGGGCGTGCCGCTGATTTTCTCCACCCACCACCTGCACGAGGTGGAGAAACTGTGCGACCAGGTCTGCGTCATCAACCACGGCAAGACCGTTTTCCACGGCACCGTCGACGCCCTGCGCCAGCGCGGCGGCAGCGCCGACCTGTACGACGCGTTCGTCGACGTCATCAACCGGGGAGACTGAGCCATGTGGACCATTTATCTGAAGGAATTGCTGGAACTGGCGCGCGACCGCAAAACGTTCTTCTTCACCATCTTCGTTCCGGTGATCGCCATGCCGTTGATTTTCGCCGGCTTCGGCCTGCTGACGTCGACCATGTTCAAGCAGGCCGGACAGGCGCAAATGACGTACGCCGTGTTCGGCAAGGAACATGCGCCGCAGCTGGCCGCGCGCTTCGCCAGCGAGAAAAACCTGCGCGAGGTGGCGCTGGCCGATGCCGGCGAGATCAAACGGGCCATCGGCGACGACCGCATCAAGTTCGCGCTGGTGATCCCGGCCGGACTCGAGGACACACTGGCGCGGCACCGGCAGGGCGTGGTCGAATTGCATTACAACAGCGCCTCGGCGGTCGACATGACGCGCAAGCGCGTGATGGCGGTGATAGCCGGCCAGAACGCCGCGCTGCGCGGGCAGGCGCTGCCGGCATTGAACCTGCAGCCGGAACAGTTGCGCTTCGCGCTCGATCCGATCACGCTGCAAGACCATTCGACCGCCGACAAGCGCGAGCAAACCGGCGCCATGGTCGGCGGCATGGTGCCGTACATCCTGTTGATGGTGTGCCTGATCTCGGCGATGTATCCGGCGATCGACACCGGCGCCGGCGAAAAAGAGCGCGGCACCCTGGAAACCTTGTTGCTGGCGCCGGTCACGCGCACCAGCATCGTGCTGGCGAAATTCCTGATGCTGTTCACGGTCGGCCTGACGTCGGCGTTGCTGATGATCGCCAGCCTGGTGCTGCTGCTGATCTTCGGCGGACCGGTGCTGAGCGGAGACGTCGCCAGCATGGCGCGCTCGATCGGCTTGCTGGACCTGGCGATGGTGGCGCTGATGCTGGTGCCGACGGCGGCGATCTTCGCCGCGATCCTGCTGTCGATCTCGGTGTACGCGAAAAGCTACAAGGAAGCCACCGGCATGATCTCGCCGTTGATGATCGTCACCATCCTGCCGACCTTGGTGGCGCTGCTGCCGGGCGTCGAACTGAACTGGAAATGGGCGATGGTGCCGCTGACCAACGTCTCGCTGGCGATGAAGGAACTGGTCAAGGGTACCATGGATTACAGCATGCTGTCGGTGATCATGCTCTCGACCACGGTCACCGCCGGCGCCCTGCTCGCGCTGTGCCGCTGGTGGTTCAACCGCGAGGAAGTGCTGTTCAGAAACTGATGTAGCGGTTATTCAAGTTTTCCCGCGCCGCATGCATGCCCCGGCCGCCTTCTGGTCGGGCTTTTGCGCACTCTGGCGTCGGCTTTCCGCCGCCCGTCGCAATGGCGCCCCCGGTCCGAGACAAATTCAATACAATGCCATCATGTGAAAAGTGTATGGCCGTGCAGAAACGCGGGTTGTACACGGGCAGAATCATTCGGGAGTCGGCATGGAATTACGCATCAGCAACTTGTCCAAGACCTACGGCAATGGCGTCGTGGCATTGGACAATATCTCGCTCACCATCCCGGCCGGGATGTTCGGCTTGCTCGGGCCTAACGGCGCCGGCAAGTCGACCTTGATGCGCACGCTGGCAACGTTACAGGAATGCGATTCCGGCTCGGTCTTCCTCGACGACATCGACGTGCTCGACGAAAAGGACGCGGTGCGCCGCCTGCTCGGCTATCTGCCGCAGGACTTCGGTTTGTATCCGAAGGTGACGGCCTACGAGCTGCTCGACCATTTTGCCGAACTCAAGGGCTTGTCGAACCGCCATCGCCGGCGCGAGGTGGTCGACGGCCTGCTACAGCAAACCAATCTGTTCGAGGTGCGCCACCAGCGCCTGGGCGGCTTTTCCGGCGGCATGCGCCAGCGCTTCGGCATCGCCCAGGCGCTGCTGGGCGATCCGAAATTGATCATCGTCGACGAGCCGACCGCCGGCCTCGACCCGCAGGAGCGGGTGCGCTTCCACAATTTGCTTTCGGACATCGGCGACGACAAGACGGTGATCCTGTCGACCCACATCGTCAGCGACGTCGCCGACCTGTGCGCCAACATGGCGATCATCAACAAGGGCCACCTGCTGCTGTGCGGGCCGACCCAGGAACTGATCCACGACGTCAGCGACAAGATCTGGGCCCGCTTCATCGACAAGCGCGACCTGCAATCGTTCCAGCTGCGCCATCCGGTCATTTCGTCGCGCCTGCTGTCGGGCCGCACCCTGATCCACGTCTACAGCGACAACGATCCCGGCGACGGCTTCGAGGAAGCCATCGGCGACCTGGAAGATGTCTATTTCGCCACCATCGCCGGCCGCCACCACGCCGCCGCCACCTGCGTTTAAGGCGGCCGCATGCTCGCCATCGCCCTGTTCGAAGCGCGCCAGCGCCTCAAGCTGCTCTCGACGTGGGTGTACTTCGCCGGCTTTCTGGCGCTGGCGTTGCTGTGGATGGCCGCCGCCGGCGGCTTCTTCAAGGAAGCGAGCATCAGCTTCGGCAGTCTGACGATCAACTCGCCGCGCTCGCTGATGTTCAGCGTCAGCGTGCTCGGCTCGTTCGGCGTGGTGGTGATCGCGGCCATGATGGGCCGCTCGGTGCAGCAGGATTTCGAATACGACATGCAGCACTTCTTCTTCAGCGCGCCGATCAGGAAGCACCAGTACATGTTCGGCCGCTTCCTCGGCGCCTACCTGACGCTGGCGGTGATCTTCACCAGCATCATCCTTGGCGCCTGGCTTGGCAGCATGTTGCCCGGCATCGATGCGGAGCGGCTGGGCCGGCCGGGCGTGCTGGGCTACCTGATCCCCTACTTCGTCGTCATCCTGCCCAACATCTTCATCTTCGGCGCCGTGTTCTTCATCCTGGCGGCGCTGACGCGGCGCATGCTGCCGGTCTACATCAGCAGCGTGGTGATGCTGATCGGCTACATCGTCGCGCCCGGCCTGGCGCGCGACCTCGACTACAAAACGCTGGCCGCGCTGATCGATCCGTTCGGCACCACCGCCGTCATCCGCCTGACCGAATACTGGCCGATCGTCGAGCGCAGCACGCGCATGGTCTGGCCCGAAGGCGTGTACCTGCTCAACCGCGTGCTGTGGTCGTCGTTCGCGCTGGCCGGCTTGCTGCTAGGCTACTGGCGCTTCCACTTCATCGCCACAGTCGACGCCGGCGCCAGCCCTGGCCTTGGCAATAACGCCAGCGCCAGCGGCGGCGCAGGCGACACGCCGCCCCCCCTGTCGGCCGCCGCCACCAACACCGACGAGGCGCCGGACTTCCGGTCGCGCAGCCTGGCCGGCCTGCTCCTCAAGATGAGCTGGCTGAACCTGCGCGAAACCGCCAAGAACATCTACTTCGTCGTCATCGTGCTGGCCGGCGTGCTGATGATGCTGGCCAGCGCGCTCAACACCGGTTCGATGTACGGCACCAACACTTATCCGGTCACCTATCTGGTGCTGGAATCGGTGTCGGAAACCTTTGCGCTGTTCATGGTGGTGATCACCACTTTCTATGCGGGCGAGCTGGTGTGGCGGGAACGCGAGGCGCGCATGGCGCAGATGCTCGACGCGCTGCCGATCCCGGGCTGGCTGCCATTGATGTCGAAGATGATCGCGCTGATCGGGCTGCAAGCGCTGCTGCTGTGCGTGGTCATGCTGTGCGGCATGGCGATCCAGATCTGCAAAGGCTACTTTATTCTGGAACCCGGCTTGTATTTCCACCACCTGTTCCTGATCGACCTGCCCAACTACGCGCTGGCGGCGGTGCTGGCGATCGCGCTGCAAGTGCTGATCAACCAGCGCTACCTGGCCTATTTCGCGATGATCGTGTACTACGCCGCCACCGTGACCATGGCGTCGCTGGGCTTGGACGAGCCGATGCTCGCGTACGGCACCTCGCCCCGCTTCCTCTATTCCGCCATGAACGGCTACGGCCACTTCCTGCCGCGCGAGCGCTGGTTCGAAGCGTACTGGGGCGGCGCTGCGCTGTTGCTGCTGGTGGCCTCGCTGCTATTCTGGATGCGCGGCACCAACGACGGCTGGCGCCAGCGCCTGCGCCTGGCGCGCCACGCGCTGACGCGGCCGGTGCTGACGGCCATCGCCGCCGGCGTGCTGATCTTCGCCGGCGCCGGCGCGGTCTTGTTCTACAACACCCACGTCGTCAACGAATACAAATCGGCGTACCAGAAAGACGCCGAACGCGCGCGCTACGAGCGCCAGTACAAGCAGTACGCCCGGCTGCCGCAGCCGCGCATCACCGATGTCAAGCTCGACGTCGCCATCGCGCCGGCGCAGCGCAGCCTCAAGGTCAAGGGCCGCTACCTGCTGCAAAACAAGACCGCGCAGGCGGTCAGCGACATCATCATCCACCAGGACGCCAGCGCCACCGGCTACCAGGCGCGCTTCAGCGAGCCAGTGCGCAACGGCCTGCGCGACGCCGCACTCGGCTTCTATACATACAAGCTGGTCAAGCCGCTGGCGCCGGGCGCGCAGCTGGCGGTCGAGTTCGAAGTGGACTTCGTGCCGAAAGGCATCCTCGGCATGGGCCAGGACACGCCGGTGCTGCACAACGGCACCTTCTTCAACAACGGCGTGCTGCCGCACATCGGCTACCAGCAGGAAAACGAACTGAGCGACGCGCGCGACCGCCGCAAGCACGATCTGCCCGCGCGCGAGCGTATGTTGCCGCGCGACGACGCCGGCGGCCTCGCCAACAACTTCAGCAGCAACGACGCCGACTGGATCAATTTCGACGCCACCGTCAGCACCAGCGCCGACCAGATCGCCATCGCGCCGGGCACCCTGGTCAAGGACTGGAGCAGCCAGGGCCGCCACTACTACCACTACAGGATGGACCAGCCGATCCTGAACTTCTACGCCTTCCAGTCGGCGCGCTACGTGGTCAAGCGCGACTGGTGGCAGGATGTCGGCATCGAGATCTACTACCATCCGGGCCACGAATACAACCTCGAGCGCATGGACAAGGGCATCAAGGAATCGCTCGACTACTACACGCGCAACTTCGGCCCCTATCAACACAAGCTGGTGCGCATCGTCGAATTCCCGCGCTACGCCACGTTCGCGCAATCGTTCCCGAACACGATACCGTATGCCGAATCGTTGGGCTTCATCGCCAAGGTCGACGACAGCAATCCGAAGGACATCGACTACCCGTTCTATATCACCGCGCACGAGGTGGCGCACCAGTGGTGGGGTCATCAGCTGGTGGGCGGCAACACGCGCGGCGCCAGCGTGCTGAGCGAAACGCTGGCCGAGTACTCGGCGCTGATGGTGATGAAGAAGAATTTCGGCGCCGGCAAGATGCGCCGCTTCCTGCACTACGACCTGGACCAGTATCTGCTGGGGCGCGCGCTGGAGCGCAAGAAGGAACTGCCGCTGGCCGACAACGAGAACCAGGACTACATCCAGTACCGCAAGGGCAGCTTGGCGATGTACCAGTTGCAGGATATATTAGGCGAAGAGAAGATCAACGGCGCGCTCAAGGACTTGCTGGCGCAGCACGGGCGGCGCAGCGGACCGTATCCGAGCGTGTCGGTGCTGGTCGAGGCTCTGCGCAAGATCACGCCGCCGGAGCAGGCTTATCTGATCGACGACCTGTTCAACCATATCGTGCTGTACGAAAACCACGCGGTCTCGGCCACCGCGCGCAAGCTCAGCGACGGCCAATACGAAGTCAGCTTCGCCGTCAGCGCGGCCAAGGTGCGCGCCAACGACCAGGGCGATGAGCGCGACGTGGCGTTAAAGGATTACATCGACATCGGCGTCGACGACAAGGACGGCAACAGCCTGCTGCGCGAGCGCAAGCTGATCTACCGCAAGGACAACCGCTACACGGTCATCGTCGCCGGCCGCCCGGCCAAGGCCGGCATCGACCCCGACAACAAGCTCATCGACCGCAAGCCCGACGACAACCTCATCAACGTGGAACTGCAAGCGCAATAATCCGGGGTTAGGCGAGTTTGAAGACGCTAACGACCGCTTTCAGGCTGTCGGCCTGGTCGTTCAGCGAGGCGGCGGCGGCGGCGGCCTCCTCCACCAGCGCGGCGTTCTGCTGCGTGACCTGGTCCATCTGGATGATCGATTGATTGACCTGCTCGATGCCGGCACTCTGCTCGTGGCTCGCCGCAGTGATCTCGCCCATGATGTCGGTGACGCGCTGGATGCTGTCGACCACGTCGCTCATCGTCATGCCCGCTTGCGTGACCAAGGTGCTGCCGGCATCGACCTTGTTCAATGAATCGTCGATCAGCGCCTTGATTTCCTTGGCGGCGGTGGCGCTGCGTTGCGCCAGGCTGCGCACCTCGCTGGCGACGACGGCGAAGCCCCGGCCCTGCTCGCCGGCCCGCGCCGCTTCGACCGCCGCGTTCAAAGCCAAAATATTGGTCTGGAAGGCGATGCCGTCGATGACGCTGATGATGTCGACGATCTTGCGCGCCGAGCCGCTGATCGCGTCCATCGTCAGCACCACGTCCGACACCACCGCGCCGCCGCGCTGCGCCACTTCCGACGCCTTGACCGCCAACTGGTTGGCTTGGCGGGCGTTGTCGGCGTTTTGCTTGACGGTCGAGGTCAGTTCTTCCATCGACGCGGCCGTCTCTTCCAGGCTTGAGGCCTGTTCTTCGGTGCGCGCCGACAAGTCCATGTTGCCGGCGGCGATCTCGCCCGAGGCGGTCGCGATGCCGTCGGTTCCGTGGCGCACATCGTTGACGATGCCGATCAAGCCATCGTTCATCGAACGCAACGCTTGCAACAGGCGGCCGGTTTCATCGGTGCTGGTCACTTCGATGCTCGACGTCAAATCTTTATTAGCGACCGCCACCGCGATCTCGACGGCCTGGCTGAGCGGCACCGTGATGCCGCGCGTCAAACGCCAGGCGCACACGACGCCCAGCGCCAGCACCGCCAGACCGAACAGAATCATGAACTGGCGGCTGCGTTGGTAGATCTGCTCGATCTCGGCCGCGTTCTCATCGATGCTTGCGCGCTGCATTGCCAGCAGGCCGCTAAGCGACCCCAGATAAGCCTTGCCGTCCGGCGTGAAACGCTTGTCGAGCACGTCGAGCGCTTGTTCCAGCTGGCCGTCTTTTTTCAGCGCGACGATGGCGTCGCGCGAGGCCAGGTAGCGTTTGCGGTTGGCCATCATCTGCTCGAACAGCGCTTTTTCCTGTGCCGTTTCCAACAGCGGCTCGACCTTTTTCTGCAAGCCGCTGATCTCGGCGGTCGAGGCAACGGTTTCCTCGGCGAAGAACGGTCCCAGCGACGGATCGCTGCTTTTGGAAATGGCCGACGTGCGGCGCACGCTGGTGTGGATCAGCCGGTACCAGTCGCTGATCATGCGCTCCTTGGCCAGCGGCTGGCGCATCATGTCGCGCGTGGCCTCGGCCACGTCTTGCATATGGGTGATGCCGATCACGGTCATCAATGTCATCAGGGCCAGGACCAAGCCAAATCCCGCAGCGAGGCGCGTGCCGATTTTCAAGTTTTTCATGATAAAAATCGCCGGTCAAGGCGATATTGAAATAAGGAAGTGATACTTTTGGAACCACGAATCGGGCGGAAGGCTTGCAGTTGCCCTAAGGAATCAATAGTTTAGCACAGCAATTATCAATTACTGAAATACAGTGTTGTAATTTCGGGTAGCTAAAGATATTGATAAGGCAATTGACGCCCGGGCGGCAGGCAGCCTGGAAGGCGAACCCATCAATCATCCTGGACGATCCCGCCTCATGCACAAAGGCCTGCATGGTCAATCGGCCAGTTGAGCCCGCATGTCGTTGAGCACCACATGGCGGATCGCGCGCAGCAGGCGTAGCTCGCCGGCGATGTGGACGCCGGCGGCGGCGGGATCGGGACAGGCGGCGACTTGCGCGCCGATATCGGCCTCTATCTCTTCAATCAACTTGTCGGCCGCCGCCGGAAGAGCGCTCAGCAGGCGATCGAGTTCCCGGACGGCGGTGCCGCGGGCCAAACCCAGGCTGGCGCCCGCCGCCAGCACGTGCGCGCGCCGCACCTCGCCGAAGGTCCTGGCGCCCGGCAGCGAGAACGCCAGCTCGCTGTGCGGCCATCTGGCGTTGTCAGCGGCAAACGCGCGCGTCTCGTACACGGTGGTGCATAGCATGTCATAGGCCGGCGCGACGTCGATGCCATTGGCGTCGACGGTGAACGAAATGTTCTTCAAGTGGTTGTCGCCATTGCCGACCAGAATGTTGAACGCCACCCAGCGATACAGCGGCAAGCGCGCCGCCACTTTCGCCCGGCATTGCCCGATCGCCTCCACCAGCGTGTCCAGGTGCGCGGCCGAGTACTTGAAGTTGCGCGCCTTGTTCAGCAGTTGGCAGGTATCGATCACATGGCGTCGCCCGACCTGGTCCGCCCTCGACGCCAGATCGCCGCCGGAGGCCGCCGGCGCGATGCGGTCGAAGCGGTCGATCAGGTACACCGGTTGCGGCACATACAGACGATGCACCTCCGGCACGTTCATGCCGACGCGCCGCGCGAGCCGCATGATGAAATATTCGTTCATCACGGAGGCGGGATAGTCGCCGCCTTGATGGTTGGGCTTGAGTATCTGGGTCGATGGCGTGGCCGGTAACGGCTCATACAGCTTGCCACCATCGAGGATCACCAGCATCTTGTGCTGTGCGCCCGCCAGCGACATGCGCTTGGGCGCATCCTTGGTCAGCGGCGCATGCGCGAGGTTGAGGATGCGGTGGTTCAGCTCGGCCAGCGGCAGCGCGCGCACGCCGTGCCCGGCCAACTCACCGGCCGGCTCCACCGCGCCGGGATCGCGCAACACCAGCGATCCAGCCGACTCGGCGCCGAAATAGGCCAGCAGTCCAAAGGCATCCTCGGCGTTCAAATTGGCGTCTTTGGCAATCGTGAGCCGCAGGGCTTCCTCGGGCAACAAATTGTCGAAGTACCATTGCACCGGGCGACTCGACGCTCCGTCGACATGCAGGACTTGCGCCCGGTCCAGCGCCGGCGACAGGTCGAAGCCCGCCGCCGAGGCGCGCCATTGCAGGGCATATTCGAACTGCCACAGATCGTTTTCCTCGCGCAGCCAGCCGACCAGATCGCGATTGACCACGACTTCCAGCTGGCGCGCGCTCATTCCGGCTCCTTGCGGCGCGACATCGAGAATTTACGCGGCGTCAGCGGTTTGATACCGGTCGCCTTGAGTTGCTCGAACGCGGCCATGACGTCGTCGGAAACGTCCGCCTTGAGCTCGATGCCCAGCTCGTGCAACACTTGCAGTACGCGGCCCAGCTGCACGGTTTCCTTGCCGCGCTCGACCTCGCGCACAAACACCGGCCCCACGCCGGCGCTACCGGCGACATCGTCGATCCGGACTTTTTGCTGTTTGCGCGTGGCGCGCATCAACAAGCCAAGTTCGCCGGGCGTTTTGATATTGATAAGCATAAGGGCTCGCAATCGATGCAATACCATCGATTATCAGCAAGCGGCGCGATGCAGTCAACATAAACGATGCGATCGCATCGTTTTTAATATAACAGGCAATGGAAACAAAATAAAACGATGCAATTGCATCGATAAAAAAAGACCGCTGAAGTTGCCTTCAACGGCCCTTTTATTTATCGCCGACAGCAGATTACTCGGCGGTTGCGGCAGCTTTCTTCGGCGCAGCTTTCTTCGCTGGCGCTTTTTTCGCCGCAGGCTTCTTCGCCGGCGCGGCTTTCTTGGCTGGCGCAGCCTTGGCAGCGGCGGCTTTCTTGGCCGGCGCTTTCTTCGTTGTCGCCACGTCCGCTACGACGCCGTCGGCGCTCTCGTCGGCAGCGGCGACTGCGGCAGCCTTGCCCTTCGCCGGTGCTTTCGCCTTGCGCTCCTCGAACTCGAAGCTGATCTTGTTGTCCTTGCCCTTGACAAGAAACGCCTTGAACGGACGACGCGTGCGCTGCGAAACAAAGCCCGGCAACAAATCGGTCTTGCCTTCGTTGATCAGCTTGGCCATTTGCTCAGGCAAAATCTCCTGCTGCAAGATAATGCGCCCGCTGCGGAAGTCGCACGTCTTCGGCTTGGCGACGCTGTTTTCGCACACGTACGCCAAACCCATTTCGTACACGCCGGCGGCGCACTTCGGACAAGGCCCGAGCGCCGTCTGGCCGGTGAAGTCGACCGCTTCCGCGTCTTCCGAATCGTCGTTCTGGCCGAAGTCGAATTCCAGCTTGAAGTTCTTGATCTCCTCGTCGCGCACGATGCGCAGGATGGCCGCGAACGGACGCCCCATTTTCGAGCGGAACCCTTGCAGCGGGCCGATGGTTCGGTCCTTGAGCAACTGTTCCACTTCGGCGATCTCGAACTGGCGGCTGCCCGGCGTCTTGCTCATCGAGAATTCGCACTTGGTGCAGGCGAAACGGCGATAGTTTTCCTTGACCACGCTGGCGCAGTTCGGGCACGGCGTCGTCAGCGTCGCGTAGTCGCCGGGAATCGTATCGTTGTTGTATTCCTTGGCGCGCTTGACGATGACTTGCGTCATCTGGGCGATCTCG
>DASVTJ010000004.1:0-6886 GCA_036387635.1 Duganella sp. | reverse complement strand
CTTCGCGGGCGAGAAAGCGGCGGAACTCGGCCATCACCGCCCCGCTCGCGTCGTTGAGGAACGCCGGCACGCCATACCCCAGGGCCTGCGCGTAATGCCGGCAATAATGCTGCTCGACCGCGAAACGGGCGCGGAACTGCCGCTCGAAATAAGAGGCGTCGGGCGCGTGCGGATGCAGTTCATGATACCGGCCTTGCTCGGCGTCCATCGGCGGCGCCGACCAGTAGCGCCGCATCATGTCCGTCGGGCCGAACTGGAACCAGTCGCTCAAATGGAACGGCAGGCGCTCGAAGACGGTCGGGTCGAGCGTGAAAAAGGAACATGCCAGCAGGCGCTCGCGGCCGCATTCGCGGGCCGCTTGTTCGGCATGGAAGTCGAGAAAGCCGGCGTGCTCAAGCCAGCAATCGGTGCGCAGCTTGGCCGCGTACGGCGTGCTGACGGCGTCCAACCCGGCGCGGGTCGACACCAATTGGCGGTTGACGTTGTTCACCTTGGTGTCGTGCAGCTTGAGCGGCGCCAGCGGGCCGGGATCGGGACTGCGCACCACGGCATCGACCGGCAGATGGCGCGGCAGCTCGGCGCCCTCCCATGTCGACAGGACGATGCAGGCGCCGGGCAGCACCTGTCGCGCGCGGCGCAGATTGCGCAGCGCATGCTCGCCGTCGCGGGTGATGTAGGGGCGAAACGCGCCCTGGTACACCAGGGTCAGGTCGGAGGTGCGCATCGGTCAGCCCGTCACGGGAGGCCGCGCGCCGACATGGGCGGCGGCCAATGCATCGATATACGAACGCAGCGGCGCGTTGGCGCGGCGCGGCACGCGCTTGACGCCGAACAGCCCGTGCGGCTCATGCACGCGCCACAAGTTGTTGCCGTCCGATAGCCACTCGTACGGCGCCAGCAGCTCGGCGCGGTCGGCGGCCACGCGGTCGACCCAGCGCCGGTCGATGCGGTGGAACCCGCTGCGTATCAGCGCGTGTTCCAGCGCGCGGCGCATGAAGGCCTGCAACGGACCGGCGCCATCCAAGAGCGGCGCCAGGCGCTGGCGCCAGCGCCAGTGCACGCGGTCGAAGCGGTGGATTTCGGAAAATACATACGGCATGCCGGCGCGCGGCGCGCCCAGCGCCTCGGCCGCCGTCGACAGCCACACCTCCTCGCGCGGATACGGCCGGGGCGGCCGCTGGCCGACGGCGCCGGCCAGCACCGCGGCGATCTCGAACAACCAATCGGCCTGATAGCTCGATCCTTCCACCTGGGAACCGTTGAGCGGCACGCCGCCCAGGCGCAGGCATAGCGCTTGCAACGCCGGATCTTGCAGCGCGGCGTCGGCGAAGCGCCAGTAACTGCCGGCGGTGATCGGCCGCTGGTGGAACAGGTTGCCATCTTGTGCCAGCCATTGCGCCAAGCCCGGCCGCACCAGCAGATCGTTGGACGCGTGCAGGCAAATGCGGCTGGCGTCGCCCAACTGATGGATGAAGGCGATATTGGCCAGGTGCGCCTCGAGTATCCGACCCCAACCGGTCGAGCCGCGCGCCGGGTTCAGCACCACGTTGCGGCATCGGGCGCGGCGCAGCAAGGCGCGCAGTTCGGTCAGCGCGAAGCGCGCCTCGGCCGAGACATGCAGCACCACCATGGCCTGCGGCAAGAACGCGGCGAAGTTGTGCAACTGGCCGGCGATGACGGCCGGCTGCGTGTGGACCGGGAGCGAGATATAGATCAAGGTGGCGTCCAGTGGCAATGGTTCAACAAGGGATTGAACGCAATGTTCAATGAGTTTTAAGAAGGTTTTAACAAGGTGGTTAGCGCCGCGCTCAACAAAGCGCCGGTCGCTCGGCCAGCAAGCCGCGATATTCATCCGGAGTGCCGGCGAAGCGCACCTGTTCGCGCGTGATCTCGTGATACACCACCCGCCTGCCCTCAGCCAGCATGGCGTTGTACAACGGCGCTATGTACAGCTCGCCCCAGCGCTGGCGGTACGCGTCGGCCTCGCTGAGCGCCGCGCCGCAGACGTCGGCGAAATCGGTGGCACGGGCGAAGTAGTACAAACCGGTGCAGCACAGCGGCGAGATGCGCTGCTTTTCGCTGGTCTGCGCCACCCGCGTGCCGAAGGCGGCCGACGGCTGCACGAACGACCAGTGCGTGCCCGGCCCGCGAAACACTTCCAGATAGCCGTCGGCGAAATCGGCCGCCGCCGGAAAACGGTAGCCCTGCCGTATCGTGTCGATATTAAAGATCAGCAGCGATTCATTCGCGCCGCAGCCGCTGTCCTGCAAACCCAGCAGAACGGACTCGGCCTGGCCGCAGGTGTCGCGCCGCAAGCGCACCACGCGGTGATCGGCAATGCCCAGGCGCGCGCACTCGCCGTCGACAAAGTCGACCGCGTTGGCGTCGTCGCGGCAAACGAACAGAAAGCGCTCGGTGTCGAAGTAATGCTCGAACGAGCGCGCGCAGGCGGCAAACAGCGACTGCCCATCGAGCGGCAACTCGTATTTCGGGCACGTAAAACCGGCCTCATAAAAGCGGCGGCTGCGCCCCGCCATCGGCAGAATGATCATGTCCCCTCCATTCCAGATATAGCCTGATGCCGTTGGCCATCAGGGCTTGTTGACGCAACGGGCTGTCCGCGTGCAGCGGCAGCATCGACAGGAACAACACCACCATCAGCGGATAGCAATCCCACTCGACCGGCCGGCGGCCGGCGAAAGACGTGCCCAGGAACAGCCGCTGCAACGGCCCGCAGCGTTCGGCCAGCAGCCGCAAACGCAGCGCCTGGCCATCGGCGGCCAATTCGAAATAGCCGGCCACGATGTGGTCGTACAGGCCCAGCACCGAGTGCGCCAGCTTGCCGATTTCATAGCGGCGGTCGCCATAGGCGGTGGGCCGGCCCTCGGCGTCGGTGCCGCGCGGATCGATCAGCTTGATGCTGCCGGCGCGGAAATCGAACAGGATGTTCGAAAAGCACAAGTCGCCGTGGATGAACGATGGCGTGGCCGGCGTCGCCATCAGCGCTGCGGCGGCCTCGGTGGCCATGGCGCGCAGCGACGGCGCGGCGCGGCCGTTAAGGCGCCACGGGGCGTCGAGGTCGCAACCGGATTGTGCGGCGTAATCGTCGAGCCGGCGCAGCGTCTTGTCCAGATAGGTCTGGCGCGCGCAATCGGGCGCCAACGGCGGCCCCGGCGGCAAGGCGCCGGCCCGTTGCAGATAGTCGTCGCAGGCGCCGAAAATGCGGCGCCACACCGGCTCGGGCAGACGGCCGAACACGAACAGCTCGTTGAGCGTGGCCAGGTGCAGGTACTCGACCGCGTAGCCGCACGCCGGCCCGTCGATGCGGCCCATGTACGGCGCCAGGAACGGCTTGACCGGCATTGGCGCCTGCTCGAACCAGGCGGCCTCGGCGCGCATCTTGGCGCTGTCGCCGCTGGACTTGGCGACCACGCCGTGGTTCACCTCCAGATGGTTGAAGTGGCGCTCGGTGGTGATCTGCCGGCGTGAATCGAAGAACGTGTGGACATGGCCGAAGTCGAGCCAGCGCGCCACCGCGTGATGGCGCAGCCCGCCGATCTGCGCGCCGTAACTGTCGACGGCGGCGATGAAGTCGCCCAGCTCGCGCAGGCGCTGGCGCAACAGGCGCGCGTCCGAAAACGAGAACATGCCGCTCCAGACGCCGCCCGGCTGGCCGCGCCGGGGCGCCTCCTCGCGCCAGTTGTAATGGGTGTCGGTATGGCCGACCGCCAGCCAGTCGCTGCCGTCGGGCGCCGGGTCGCTGATCAGGGTGTCGCCATACAGAACGTCGAGCTGGCCCTGCACATCCATGTCGGCAAGGAAGTCGTGCAGCGCCGCGCCGAGGCTCAGGCCGGCGCCGCTGCGGTACAGCCGCACCTCCCGCCGCGCCAGGTCGCGCTGGTCGCCTTCGTCGAGCACGAAACCGCCGGGCACCGTCAGGTACACCGGTTGCCCGCTCCCGCCGTGCTGCGCCAGCTGGTGCGTGTACAGGCGGCGATTGCCGACCGGCAGGAACGCCGGCGGTAGTTTGCCGAACTCCGCCATCAGTTCGCTGTCGACGTAGGCGCCGGAGAGGATCAGCAGCATGTCAGCGCCCCGCCTGTTCGGCCGTCAGCAGCGCATCGATCTCGGCCAGCGTGCAGCGGGCGAACTCGGATGGCCGCACGGCGCGGTCGTCGACATAAAACCCCTCGTACCCGCACCACGGCTTGCCGACATGCACCTCGTCGAACGGTACGTCATGCCGCGTCAGCCACGCCAAAATCACCGGCAGCGTGTGCACGTTGATTTTGCCGACATTGCCGGCGAAGGTGCGCATGTTGCGGCTGGTATGGATGACGATCTGGTAGCCGTCGGCGTGGCACTGGCGCAGCCGCGCCACCAGCGCCAGGTCGGGCACCGCGTGCGCGTAGCCGGCCGGCGCCGAGGCCGGTGCGGGCAACGCGAGCGTGCCATCGAGATCGATAATCAGTCTTTTCATCCGACCAGCATAGCGGCGCGGTTTTACGCCTGTTTGATCTGGCCGTATCGTGTGGACGGAACTTATAGCGCGTCGATGCCAACCTCGGACAGCTGGCCGTGTTCGAGGCGCAAGAAGCGGCGGCAGTAGCGCTTGACGGCGGCGCTGTCGTGCGAGGCGAACACGAAGATGCCGACCGAGGCGATCAGCGCCTCCATGCGCCGCGCCGCCTGCACCTGGAACTCGGCGTCGCCGGCGCCGAACACTTCGTCGAGCAACAGGATGTCGGGCCGGCTGGCGGTGGCGACGGCGAACATCAGCCGCGTCATCATGCCGGCCGAATAGGTGCGCACCGGCAGGTCGAGAAAGTGGCCCAGCTGCGTGAAGGTTTCGATGTCGTCCATGCCGACGCCGATCTCGGCGCGCGTCAGCCCCAGCAGCAGTCCCATGCGGTAGATGTTTTCGTAGCCGCTCAGTTCGCGGTCCATGCCGGCGCCCAGTTCCAGCACGGTGGCGATGCGCCCTTCGCTCTCGACCCGTCCCGACACCGGCCGGTAAACGCCGGCCATGGTGCGCAGCAAGGTGCTTTTGCCGGCGCCGTTGTGGCCGATCAGGCCGACCGCGTCGCCGTGTTCCAGCACGAACGAGGCGTCGCGCAGCGCCGTGACCACCTGCACGCCGCCGGCGTCGCGTTCGAAGCGCCCGCCGGTCGACAGCCGCAGCAGCTCGCGCCGCAGCGACGCGGCGCGCTGGTCGTACACCGGATATTGCACCGTGACGTTATCGAAAAGTAGGCGGGCCATCGCGCTACACCCAGTACGCGATGCGGTCGCGCTTGGCGTTGAACAGCCAGAAGGTCAGCAGCATGCCGCCGCCGCACAGCAGCAGATTGACGCCGACGACGAAACCCGGCGGCGCCGTGCCGAGCAGCGGATAGCGCATCAGCTCGATGAAATGGCTGAACGGGTTCCACCACAAGTAGTCGCCGTTGAACGGCAAATAGCTGGGTCGATAAAACACCGGGCTGAGAAACATCAGCACCGGCAACGCCGCCGCCACCATGTATTCGAGGTCGCGAAAGCGTGCGCCAAGAATGCTGAACAACAGCGTCAGCCAGAACAGGTTGGCCGCGAGCAGCACGAAGCACGGCAGCGCCAATAAGGTGTAACGGTTGACCGGCACGCCGAACCACAGCACCACCGCGATCAGCACCGGCAGGTTGTGCAGGAAATTGATCAGGTGCCGCAGCTCCATGTGGATCGGATGCATCGACAGCGGCAGGCTCACATTGCGCACGATGGCGCTCTGGCGGCCGAAGGTGGTGGTGGCCTCGGCCACGCAACCGCTGAGCAGCTGCCACATGATCAGGCCGGCCGTCAGCGCAGGAATAAACACCGCGCGCTCCATGCGCAGCAGCTCGCTCCAGACCAGCCCCAGGCCGACGGTGCCGGCGGCCGTCCCCAACGTCATCCACAGCGGCCCCAGCACGCTGCGCCGGTAGCGCGAGCGCAGGTCGCCAGCCGCCAGGTAACCGATCACGGGCAGCATCGCCATGGCTTGGCGCAGGTCGCGCAACGCCGGGCTGGACAGCACGCGGCGGCCGGTGGCGTGCAGGGCGGGATGGAGGAAAGCGAACATGCGGCGATTGTGCGCGCCGCTAAACGCGCAACGGCTGATCTGGCGCAAGCGCGCGCCAGATCGCCGCAACACGCGCGCCCGCGCCGGGTCTTATCCATACAGGCCGTGTGGCCGCCAACCGGAGCGCAGCATGGGAACAGAAATACGGCAACAGGAAATAGACCGGTACGCCAGCATGCAAAAGGCTTTTTATGACGACCTGCCGCACCAGACCGAGGAAATCGTCGGCAACTACGACTTTCACCAGAACTTCCCCTACGAGACGCACCTGCTGCATTTATATGGCGACTTGCGCAAGCCGGTGCTGGCCGATGCGCAACGCGCGCGCGGCTTCGACATCGGCTGCGGCGAGGGGCGCATGATCCGCCGCATGGCGCCGTTGCTGGCGCGATGCGACGGCGCCGACATCTCGCAGAAAATGGTCGACGCCGCGCGCAGCCGCACGCCCGGCTCGGAGATCTTCCTGTCGTCGGGCACCGACTGCGGCGCGGCATCGTCGAACGCCTACGATTTCGGCTTTTGCACCATCTCGCTGCACCACATCTGCGTGCACGAAACGCGCAGCCTGATCCTGCAAGACCTGGTGCGCATCCTGCGCCCGACCGGCTGCGCCACCTTGCAATTCATGTTCTCGCGCTATTACCCGTTTTGCCGCACCGTGCCGCCGCCGGTCAACGAGGCCTATCTGGTCGACATCCACCACCGCGACCGCCTGCAGGCCGGCTGGTTCGACAACCGCTGGGACGCGGCCGGCACCAACAGCATGTGCGACGCCGCCTTCGGCAGCGC
>DASVTJ010000003.1:0-1639 GCA_036387635.1 Duganella sp. | reverse complement strand
GTCAACAGATCGCGCACGCCCGCTTTGAGTACGACGATGGTCACCAGCGGCACGATCAGGCCGTGCGACAGATAAATCGAGTAGGAGGCGTCGCCGAGCAGCTTGAAGTGGGCGGCCGCCTTGCTGACGACGGCGTAACGCTCCAGCCATACGGCGCTGGCCACCAGCAGCGCACTAGGCACGCCGACGGTCAGCAGACGGTCGGTGCCGTCGGGGAAGCGGACAAAAAACAGCATCGCCACGGCAATGGCCAACATCGCCGGCGCCACGGCCGGATGCAACGGCACCCGCCGCACCCACAGATGGGCGATGGCGCCGCCGAGCAGGAATTCGAACAGCAGCGTGCGCCCGAAAAAGCCCAGCCACAGCGGCGCGCCGTCGAGCCGGCCGAGCAGGAAGATCGCGCCCAGCGCGATTGCGCTAAAGCGCAGCGGCGGCCAGTTGCGCCAGATCGCCAGCGCGAAGCTGGCGTAAAACAGCATCTCGTAGCTCAGCGTCCAGCCCGATTCGAGCACCGGCAGATGGACCCCGGCCGGATTGGTGGTCGGCCAGAACAGCAGCGAGCTGGCGACAAAACCCGGTTCCAGACCCGACGCGAACGCCTTCGAACCGATGCCGACGATAAGCGCGACCTTGACTGCGCTGTAGAGCCAGTACATCGGCACGATGCGGATGATGCGCCGCTTGCAGAACAACCAGGCCTGCGCCGCGCCGCCCTGACGGCTGACCTTGATGGTCGAAATCGTGATGACGAAGCCGCTGATGACGAAGAAGATGTCGACGCCGATGCCGCCGTAGTCGTGCCAGAAGGCGAAGCCGGCGCCGCCGCCGGCGCGGCGCCACATCTCGAGCACGATGTGCGAGCCTACCACCAGAAACACGGCGATGAAGCGCAGAAATTGAATACCGTTAATTTGCATAGAAACTCAGTCGAAGAGAAGGGCGGGGGCGGTCTCAGCGCGCGGGCGCTGCGGCGGGCGCCGTGTGCGCCGCTTTCAGGTGCGCCGCCAGCCGGATCGCCATGGCGACGATGGTCAGGGTCGGGTTGGCGTGGCTGCTCGTTGGAAATACCGACGAGCTGGCGATAAACAGGTTGGGCAGGTTGAAGACGGCGCAGTCGCGGTCGACCACGCCCTCGCGCTCGTTCGCGCCCATGCGCGTGCTGCCGATGTGGTGGCCGCCCAGCGGCACCGAGCCGGCCAGCAGCGTGCGCAGCGTGGCGTCGTCGAACGTCAGGCGCGCGCCCGAATGCGCGCGCAGCGTGTCGCGCAGCAGCGCGAAGCCGCGGTGGGCGGCGTCGATGTCGTCGGCGCTGACCTTCCAGTCGACCCGCACCCGCTTCATGCCGTGGCGGTCGTCGTCGTCGGTGAGGGTGACGCGGCTGTCGGCCAGCGGCGTCTGCTCGCAGTTGAATTCGAGCGGGAAGCTGCCGTCGGCGTTGGCCACCAGCGTGTAGGGCAGCTTGCGTTCGGCCAGCTGGCGCAGGAACAGCCACTGATAGCCGAACTTGAACAGCTGCGGCAGGCCGGTGACGACGTTCTTGATGTGGGCCGAGGCCGGCGAGTCGGCGCTGGCGGCGGCGCTGTGCTGCAGGATCGCGCGGTATTCGGGGATCAACACCGATTTCGCCAGGAAAATG
>DASVTJ010000002.1:0-2060 GCA_036387635.1 Duganella sp. | reverse complement strand
GAGCGCGGTGACGTCGGCGTCGCGCCGCGTGTGCGCCACGGCGACGGCGATGGCGCCGCTGCCGGTGCCCATGTCGAGCGCGCGGCCGGAAGGCGGCAGGCGCTCCAAGGTCAGCTCGACCAGCAGCTCGGTGTCCGGGCGCGGGATCAGGACGTCGCCGCCCACTTCGAACGGCAGGCCGAAAAATTCGCGCTGACCGACGATGTAGGCGACCGGTTCGCCGTCCAGCCGGCGTTGCACCAGCGCGGCGAAGCGGCGCGCCTGTTCGTCATCGAGCGCGCGCTCCGACTGCGTGATCAGGTTGACGCGGGTCAGGCCCAGCGCGTGGCACAGCAGGATGCGGTTGTCCAGCGCGTCGAGCAGCGACTGCGCTTGCAGCGCGCCGATGGTGACGCCGGCCGCGATGGCGTCGATGCTCTTGATGCTATCCATCATGCGCGCGGGCGGCGCAGCAGCGCCCACGCCAGCACCAGCGCGAAAAGGCCGAACCACAGGAACGACCACTGTGGAATCGACAGGCCGAACCACGGCGCCAGCGCGTCCTCGCACAAGCCGTCGGCCTTGAACAGGAACGGCAGGTAGGTGGCGGTGGGGATCTTGTTGAGGAAGGTCTCCATCGGGTCGATGCCGCACGACAGGCCGGGGTTGGCCAGCACGTACAGGTGGTCGCCGGCGTAGTAAAGGCCGCCCAGCGCTGCCAGCAGGCCGACGCCGGCGCCGATCTTCGGCTTGCTGATGTAGGCGCCGACCAGGCAGGCCACGCCGACCGTCAGGAACAGGTAGCGCTGGATCACGCACAGCGGGCAAGGCAGCATGTCCAGCCCGTGCTGCAGGTACAGGGCAACGGCGATCAGGCCGAAGGCGGCGATGGCGATGGTCAGCAGCAGGGAGCGCATTGGGTTCATGGTTTATCCGTTATGGTGAGTCGCGTGATTTTCGCACATCGCCCGGCTTGCGGCCTTAGACGGCTCTTAATCAGTCCCCAGCGTCAGTCGCCAGCGTCAGTCGCCCAGCGCCGCCAGCAGCTCGGCCTGGTGTTCGGCGGCCAGCGCGTTGGTCAGCTCCGTCAGGTCGCCGTCCATGATGAAGTCCAGCTTATACAGCGTTAGGTTGATGCGGTGGTCGGTCATGCGGCCCTGCGGGAAGTTATAGGTGCGAATGCGTTCGCTGCGGTCGCCCGAGCCGATCAGGCTTTTGCGCGTGGCCGCTTCCTTCGATTGCTGCTCGCGCAGCTGAACGTCCTTGATGCGCGCCGCCAGCACCTTCATCGCCTGCGCCTTGTTCTTGTGCTGCGAGCGGTCGTCCTGGCATTCGACCACGATCCCGGTTGGCAGGTGGGTCAGGCGCACGGCCGAATCGGTCTTGTTGATGTGCTGACCACCGGCGCCGGACGCGCGGAAGGTATCGATGCGCAGGTCGGCCGGGTTGATGTTGACGTCTTCGACTTCGTCGGCCTCCGGCATCACCGCCACGGTGCAGGCGGAGGTGTGGATTCGGCCCTGCGTTTCGGTGGCCGGCACGCGCTGCACACGGTGGCCGCCCGATTCGAACTTCAGTTTGGCGTACACGCCGTTGCCGACCAGGCGCACGATCACCTCGCGGTAGCCGCCCAGGTCCGACGCCGACTCCGACACCACTTCCACCTGCCAGCGATTGCGCTCGGCGAAGCGGGTGTACATGCGCAGCAGGTCGCCGGCGAACAAGGCCGATTCGTCGCCGCCGGTGCCGGCGCGGATTTCGAGGAAGATGTTGCGCTCGTCGTTGACGTCCTTCGGCAGCAGCATTTTCTGCAGCTCGATTTCCAGCGCCGCCATGCGGGACTTGGACGCTTCGATTTCGTCCTGCGCGAAGTCCTTCATCTCGGGATCGGACAGCATCTCCTGTGCGGCGGCGCCGTCGCCGATCGCTTCCTGGTAGGCGTTGTACAGCGCCACCAGCGGACCGAGTTCGGCGTGCTCGCGCGTCATCTTGCGGTAGGCGTCCATGTTACTGGTGGCGCCTTCGGACATCAGTAATTCATCAAGTTCGACCAGGCGGTTGGCCAGTTGATCGAGCTTGGA
>DASVTJ010000001.1:0-5716 GCA_036387635.1 Duganella sp. | reverse complement strand
CGGAGCGCCGCATTTACGCTGGTGGGGAATACCAGTTCGCCACGAATGGCTAAGGCCGCAATATGGCCGAATGCTTCAAGTTTGTTCATGATTAAAATTATACGCACGCTACGCCCCATTCTCAACGCCATGATGACGTTGATTCAGGTTCAGGGGCGATTCGGGCCGCGATAGCGGCGGCGATGCCACACCCCAACCCCGGGGTCAGTGCCGACATTCGGACAAATCGAAAAAACAGGGAACTTTTCGGCGACGATAAGTTCGTCGATGTCCGAATGTCGGCACTGACCCCCGGAGGGTTTAGGCGTTGGCCAGGCGCGGCTGGCGTGGCGCGGCGGTGTTGCTGTAGCGGCCGACCGACAGGTCGTCGGCCAGGATGGCGGGGCGGCGTGCCGAAATGATATCGGACAGCAGTTGCGCCGAGCCGCACGACATGGTCCAGCCCAAGGTGCCGTGGCCGGTGTTGAGGAACAGGTTGCGCAAGCCGGTGCGACCGACGATCGGCGTGCCGTCCGGCGTCATCGGGCGCAACCCGGTCCAGAAGCTGGCGGCGGCGGTGTCGCCGGCGCCGGGGAACAAGTCGTTGACGACCATCTCCAGCGTTTCGCGGCGGCGCGGGTTGAGGCGCTTGTCGAAGCCCGCGATCTCGGCCATGCCGCCGACGCGGATGCGGTCGTCGAAACGGGTCACGGCGATCTTGTAGGTTTCGTCGAGGATGGTCGACACCGGCGCGGCGGCGGCATTGACGATCGGCACCGTGATCGAATACCCCTTGAGCGGATAGACCGGAATGGCGACCAGGTTTTTCAGCAGCGTGGTCGAATACGAGCCCAGCGCGACAACGTATGAATCGGCGGTGACGATTTCGGCGCCGCATTGCACGCCGTCGATGCCGCCGCCGGAACTGATCAGGCCGGTGATGTCGACGCCGTAGCGGAAGGTGACGCCCAGCTTTTCGGCCATCGCGGTCAGGCCCGTGGTGAACAGCTGGCAGTCGCCGGTCTCGTCGTTGGGCAGGCGCAGGCCGCCGACCAGCTTGTTGTGGTCGAGGCCGGGTTCGGCGCCGGCCAGTTGTTCGCGGCCCAGCAGTTCGTACGGCACGCCGGTGTCGCGCAGCACGGCGATGTCCTTGGCGGCGTCGTCGAGCTGCTTTTGCGTGCGAAACAGCTGCGTGGTGCCTTGCTGGCGGCCTTCATAGGCGATACCGGTGGCGGCGCGCAGGGTTTTGAAGCAGTCGCGGCTGTACTCGGCCAGCCGCACCATGCGCTCCTTGTTGACGGCGTAGCGCTCCGGCGTGCAGTTTTGCAGCATCTGCCACATCCATTGCAGCTGGAACAAGGTGCCGTCCGGCGTGATCGACAGCGGCGCGTGGCGCTGCATCATCCATTTGACGGCCTTGAACGGGATGCCGGGCGCGGCCCACGGCGAGGCGTAGCCGGGCGAGATCTGCCCGGCGTTGGCGAAACTGGTTTCCAGCGCCGGCCCGGGCTGACGGTCGAGCACGGTCACCTCGTGGCCGGCCTGGGCCAGATAATAGGCGCTGGTGACGCCGATAACACCGCTACCGAGAATGACAACGCGCATGACAACCCCTATTATTGAATCGAACCAGATATTGCACTATGGTATGCTGGTATCGCTAGCATTTGTTACTGTATAAACGCTTCTATTTAGTGGATTATCATGCGAATTCAAAAAGAGTCGGTCCGCGCGCTCGACAAGCTGGACCGCAAGATCCTGCACCTGCTGCAAGTGGACGGCCGCATGTCGATGAAGGACTTGAGCGAGCAGGTCGGCTTGTCGATCACGCCGGCCATCGAGCGCGTCAAGCGCATGGAGCGCGACGGCGTCATCACCGGCTACCACGCGCGCATCGATCCGCCGGCGCTCGGTGCGCGTTTGCTGGTGTTCGTCGAGATCACCTTGAATCAGAAGTCCGGTCCCGTGTTCGAGCAATTCCGGCGCGAGGTGCTGCGCATCCCGGAGGTGCAGGAATGCCATCTGGTGTCGGGCGACTTCGATTACCTGATCAAGGCGCGCATCCATGAAATGGCCGAGTACCGCAAGCTGCTCGGCGACATGCTGCTCAGCCTGCCCGGCGCGGCGCAGTCCAAAAGCTATGTGGTGATGGAGGAGATTAAGGAAACCTTGTTCCTGCCGACCGAAGCGGGGCAGGGGTGACGGTTGAACCGGGCTTGATCCACATCGCGCCGGCGCTTCAGCTAAAATCGAGTCCATGGAAATGTTTATGAATCGGAGCAAGCGTGAATAGTGAGCGCGGTGGTCAGCCCGGCGGCGCGGCGGCCGCCCACGTCGTGAGCGTGCGCTCGCTGGACGAACATCTGTCGTCGGACCAAAGCTTCAGCTCGGCGTACGCGCGGGCGGTGGGCGCCATCGCCGGCAACGAAGGCAGCCTGACCCTGGCGCAATTCGCGGCCGTCACCGACATCGCCGGCGACGGCAAGTCCTCGGCCGTGTTCACCGCGCTGGTGCTCAACGCCATCGAATCGGGCATCGACGTCGAATGGGCCTTCAACGCGCTGGCGCGCAGCTGCGCCGGCATCGACCAGGCCGCGCGCGAAAACGCGCTGGGCATGACGGTGCCGCTGCTGGCGCTGCACGGCGGCGACGCCCGCCTGCTGGCGCAGCGGCTGGCCAAGGCGCTGGCGGTGCGCCTGGCGCCGGAAGACCTGGCGAAACTGCCGCTGACGGAACAGCGCGGCATCCTCGCCAACCTGGGCGACCAGGCGCGCCGGCTGGTGCGCGGCCGTACGCTGGCCGACACCGTCGCCGAGTTCGGCCGCGACGCCGGCCAGCCGCAGCTGGTCGAGCATGCGCGCAACTTCCAGTCCGGCGAGATCGACCACGGCCAGTTGAAGCAACTCGTCGGCTGCACCACCGCCGCCATCGCGCAAGACATCAGCGTCTACCTGGACCAGGCGCGCCAGCTGTCGGCGGGCGAGGCCACCGCGGCCACGCTGGTGGCCGCGGCGACCGAGTTGAAGAACCAGGTGCTGCAACGGCTGACCCTGGTCGACCAGCGCATCGCCCACGAGCGCCGCCTGTTGACCGAGGAGATCGACGACGCCGTGCACGATGCCGGCAACGCCATCGAACTGGCCATCGGCGAGCGCCTCAACACCGATCAATGGAAAGAGGGCGAGGTGTGGGAAAGCATCGGGCGCCAGCAGTTCGGACAGGAGATGGAACGGCGGCTGGACCGTATCGTGCGCCGCAAGGAGCAGGCGCTGCATTTGCTGCAGGAGGATTTGCGCCTGTTCCAGTCGGCGATGCGCCTGAACCAGTCGTCGGTGTTCCAGCGGCAGCATCATTCCACGTTGGCCCGGCTGATGCCGCGCCTGCGCGTCGGCACTCGGCTGGTCAACAGCGTCGACACGGCCGCCAGCGTGACGTTGATGAGCGGGGCGGTGGTGGCGGCCGGCACCGGCACGGCGGCCTATCTGATCGGCGCGGCGATCGTGCTGCCGGTGGTGGCGCCGGCCGCTCCGTTCGTCGGCGGCGCGGTGCTGCTGGCCGGCGCGTTCAAATGGTTCGCCGATGTCGGCAAGCGCAAACGCACGGAAATCCGCGACAAGCGCGCCGCGTTCGAGAGCGAGCTGCGCAAGCAGCTGCAAGCGGCCGAGCAATCGTTCAACGACCAGTTGACCCAGGTGGCGCAGGGCTTCCACGACTCGGCGCTGCAGTTGCTCACGCCGCTGCTGCTGGAGGCGGAAGCGGCGGGCCGGGTGCCCGGCATGCGCCAGCGGATCGCCGACCGCGTCATCGCGCAGGCGCAGACGGCGATCCGCCAGCTGGACGCCGAGCTGCGCTGACAGCGGTGCAGCGTTGCGTTGTATAACGTCAGGCCTAGGAAATGTATGTACGTTATCGAACGGAAATAGTCATGCACGCTGGTATTATGTTCCGTGAGCAACTTCGCTCACCACATAAGAATATGGGCACATCATGAAAGCCACACTCATCGCGGCCGGCTTGCTGGCTTTGTCGGCCAGCGCCTTTGCCGGCGACACCAACGTTTCGGTCAACATCGGCCAGCCGGGTTTCTACGGCCGTATCGACATTGGCAATTATCCGCAGCCGCAAGTGATTTATCGCGAACCCGTGATCGTGCACCGCCCGACACAGTATATCGAGCGCGCGCCGATCTATCTGCGGGTGCCTCCCGGCCACGCGAAAAATTGGTCGAAACACTGCAGATCGTACAATGCGTGCGGTCAGCGCGTATATTTTGTTCAAGATAGCTGGTATAACAACGAATATGCCCCGCGTTATCGCGCCGGTCACGGCAACGACCGTCATGACGACCGCCGCGACGGGCGCGACGACGATCGCGGCCACAAAGACAAGGACCACGGCAAAGACAAGGGCCATGGCAACGGCAAGGGTCATGGAAACGGCAACGGAAACGGAAACGGCCACGGCAACGGCAACGGCCGCGACCGTTAAAATCGACAACACGGCGCTGGCCGCCGCTACAGGGGATACATTTGCATAGCAAAATAGTCATTGTTGGAGGCGGCGCGGGCGGGCTCGAGCTCGCCTGCAAATTGGGCCGCAAGCTGGGACCGGAAGCGGTGATGCTGGTCGACAGCAGATTGTTCCATATCTGGAAGCCATCGCTGCACGAGGTGGCGGCCGGTACGCTCGACGTGCACCAGGAGGGCTTGTCCTACCAGATGCTGGCGCACGACAACGGTTTCACGTTTGTCTACGGGCCGCTGGTGGCGCTCGACGCGCCGGGGCGGCAGCTGACGGTGGGCGCGATCCACGGCCGGGAACAGCCCGGGGAATTGATCTTGCCGGAGCGGAAAATCCGGTTCGACTCGCTGGTGCTGGCCGTCGGCAGCACCTCCAACTATTTCGGCGTGCCCGGCGCGGCCGAACATACGATTTCCCTGAATGCCACCGAGGATGCCGAGCGTTTCCGGCTGACTTTGCTTAAATTGCTGACCCTGGCGTCGTTGAAAACCACCACGCAGCCGGGCGCCGGGATCGATGTGGTGATCATCGGCGGCGGCGCCACCGGCGTCGAACTGGCGGCGGAGTTGCGCGAGGCCAGCGGCGTGTATGCGGCCTATGGCTTTCGCGAGTTGCAGGCCGAGCGCGACGTGCGCATCACGCTGATCGAAGGCGCGCCGCGTATTCTGGCGCCGCTGCCGGAGAAGGTGTCGGCGGCGGCGCTGGAGTTGTTGCATCAGCGCGCCGTCGGCGTGGTGACCAACACACGCGTCACCGCTATCTCGGCCGAGCATGTCAGCGCCGGCGACGTGACCTATCCGGCGCAGATCGTGGTGTGGGCCGCCGGCATCAAGGCGCCGGACTTCCTCAAGGACCTCGGCTTGCCGACCGTCAAATTGGGACAGATCGATGTCGGGCCGAACCTGGCCGTCAAGGGTTTCGATTACATCTACGCGATGGGCGACTGCGCCGCGTGCGCCGGACCGGATGGCCAGCTGGTGCCGCCGCGCGCGCAGGCCGCCCACCAGCAGGCTGATTATCTGCTGCGCACTTTCCTGCGCCAGCAGGCCAACAAGCCGCCGCAGTCCCGGCCTTATGTGTACCGCGATTATGGTTCGCTGGTGTCGTTCGGCCATACGACGTCGGTCGGCAGCCTGATGGGATCGTTGAAGGGGTTGAGCTGGTTCGTCGACGGCTTCGTCGCGCGCCTGCTGTACACCAGTTTGCATTTGATGCA